>JBFHGS010000061.1:0-23250 GCA_041582995.1 Desulfopila sp.
ATGTTCTGATTGAGAATATTATATATTGTCAGAGAAAGAAATTTCAGGAAGATGAGCAGACACTTCCACCTTTCAACGCTCATCCAGGTTTGCAGAGTCGAGGCAGGGCACCAGCTCAGTTTAATGCTTACCCTGAGCCTATATTCTCAGAATATTAGCTCAGGGTAAACGGATGACATTACTTTGACTCTGCCTGATCGGGATCAACCAGGAAGATATTTAACTCAAGTACCTCGCTGTCACCCTTACGATCAACCGAGAGTTTGATCTGATTTTCATTAATCTGAATATATTTTCTCACGACCTCAAGAATATCTTTCTGGAGATTCGGCAGATAGTCAGGAGTAGACGAACGCCGTCGCTCGTGCGAAACGATGATCTGAAGGCGCTCTTTTGCTACTGAAGCAGAACTTGGCTGTTTACGTCGAAAAAAGTCAAAAAAGCTCATATCATTTAGTTCCAAACAGACGGGAGAAAATACTGCGTTTTTGTACATCCATGAAACGGAATGGACGATCCTGACCAAGGAAGCGGTCTACCATGTCGAAATATGCCTCACCCGCGTCATTTTCATCAGCAAGCGTGACTGGTATTCCAGAGTTCGATGCGGCAAGTACTGATTTTGATTCAGGGACAACCCCGAGAAGAGGCACTGCCAGAATGTCAATAACGTCATCAGCACTCAACATGTCGCCTTTCGTGACCCGTGTCGGATCATAACGGGTAATGACCAGATGCTCTTTAACAGGCCTCATATCATGTTCAGCACGCCTGGTTTTGCTGGCCAGCATACCGATAATACGGTCTGAATCGCGTACTGAGGAAACTTCAGGGTTTGTGACAACTAATGCCTCATCAGCAAAATACATAGCGCTCATCGCACCCTTTTCTATACCAGCCGGCGAATCACAGATGATGTATTCAAAATTCTGACGCAATGCGGCAATTACTTCTCCAATGCCTTCAGTAGAAAGGGCATCCTTGTCACGGGTTTGAGAAGCTGGCAGGATATAAAGGTTGCTGATCCGTTTGTCTTTGATCAGTGCCTGATTCAGGGAACCTTCACCGTGTATGACATTGAGCAGATCATAGACGACTCTTCGTTCGCAACCCATGATCAGGTCAAGGTTCCGCAAACCGACATCAAAGTCAATTACAACAGTTTTATATCCGCGTACAGCCAGACCAGCTGCAAAGGCAGCACTGGTAGTTGTTTTACCAACTCCGCCTTTGCCAGACGTTACAACCACTACGGTGGCAGACGTCGGCTCATCTTTTAAGGTTCGTATATCTTCACTCATATTGTTTTAATGGCTTCTGATTGAACTATTAATAAAACCCGCTCAGGTAATAGCGTTGAACGAGCCGACGACCTGAAAATTCAAAGAATCATTCTCTAAAGAGACGATCACGCTCTGGTTTATAACAGCTTCGGCCAGCAGATCGTTCACCATATATTCGCCTGCTATAGCTATCAGCTCGGGGTTGCACTGCAGGCTGAAAACCCGGGCTGTTGTATCACCATTGATCCCGGCCATGGCCCGGCCACGTAAAGCTCCATAAACATGGATATTGCCGGCAGCAAGCACTTCTGCACCGGCGTTAACCGAGGAGAGAACCACAACGTCTCCGTTTTGAGCAATCACCTGTTGTCCCGAACGGATAGGTTGAGTTATCACTTTGGTTGGACCCGCCGCCAGTGAAGAGTCGGGCGGTGCTTCTGAATCTCTGTGTTGTTTCGATGATGCTGTAACGTTTGGTTCAGTACTGGTTCCATCGGCAGATTTTTCAGAAGATTTCTGTGCCTTGATCGCAGGTAACAGGCCAAGCCCGGCTCGAAGTATGTGATCGCTGAGTTCAGAAGCACTGCCGCGCACGCCAACAGGAACGAGGCCTAGCTTGCGCAGGGTGTCAGCAAGCACAAAGAAATCAAGATCAGCCTGATTTTGCTCATTTACTTCACTGAGATCAAGCAGGACGGGAGTGTTCTTGAAAAATGATCGAGCCTGATCGAACTTTTTGGCCAATTGCGGGTAGAGTTTATCTGCACAGGTTTCCTTAATGTGCAGCACTATTACAGTGAGCACACTGCCTTTCAATTCAAAGACCGGTGATTCTTTGGGAGTATCCATTTATTTCATGAAACAGCAGAGTTCTGGGGATTAAAAAAAACACAAAATACCAATTCACTCTACCTATATCAAGGGCAAACTCATTCCTGAACATATAGTTCATGGCATTTCTCTTTATGAAACTGTTATCTTTTAAAGGTGAATAGTGTATCCGTTTGCGTCGACCCGGACAACCATTGTTTACAAACAGTCGAAACCTTTAGTCTCTCAGGCCTCATGAGAAGTTTCTGAATTCAATGTGTAATCTTTGAGGCAGACCAGTTTCAAAACACTGTTTTTCAGCAGTGATTGTCGTAAAACAAATAGTCATACGTAGGTGCTGAGAGCGAAAAGGAGGGATTTTTAAAAGACAAGTGTTGTCTCCGCGTGTTAGAATTGTCAGGACAATACGATGTGAAAAATTTCATTGAAAGCCCAAACAATCACCAGATCGAGACTCACACAACACAGATGACTTTTGAGTGATATATGGAGCCGTTTACCCTCATTGCTTTGGCCAGTGCTGCCGGTTTTGTTTTTAAAAAGTTTACCGGTTCAAGTTCACCGGAAACAAACACGAAAAGTTTCCTTCTTCCGAGGCGCTCGAAGACGATTCCCGGACAACTGCAAAAGACCGGGGCTGGAATCAATATTGACGAAATTGAGGAACTTCCCGATTACAGGTTCATAAAAAAACTTGTTGAGGCTGAGTATCCAATAGTTTTTGTCACCGGTGGTGCAGGGACAGGAAAGAGCACATTCATTAACTGGCTCGTGTACCACTATTCCGGCAACGTGTTGCTGGCAGCACCAACTGCTATTGCAGCGACGAACATTGATGGCAAGACATTGCATTCACTTTTTCAGTTGCCACTCCAATGGATAACCCAGAATGGCATAAAAAAAGCTCCATACAGAATGGATATTCAGAAAGCCAGATTGCTTATCATTGATGAAATTTCGATGGTGAATGCAAATCTGCTTGATGGGGTGAGCGCATTTTTACGCAAAAACAGAGGGGTAGACAAGCCGTTCGGAGGATTGCCCGTCATTATGGTTGGGGACCTTTTTCAATTGCCTCCGGTTGTAAAACCCGGCTTGCAGAGTTTTTATGAGAAGTATTATGGAGGTAAGACGAAGTTCTATGCTGCGAGGTCGCTTACCGAGACAGGTATAGCCTATTACGCCGTGGAACTTTCGAAAACATTTCGTCAGGCGGATAAAGTTTTTGTAGATGTTCTGGCAGATATTCGTGAAGGTAGAAATCTGGACGTTGCTTTGAAAATTATTAATTCCCTCTGCACTATTACTGAGTCTCCGCCAGAAGGTGCGGTCTGGCTTACCCCGAGAAGGTCAGAGGTTGATAGGGTGAATAGAGCAGAAATGCTTAAACTTCCGGGTAGAACCTATCATTTTGAAGGTAAGGTCGAAGGAAATTATCATGTGCATGAAGACAATCTGCCTTCACCAATGACCTTGTCGCTGAAAGTCGGAACTCAAATAATGTTCACTCAGAATGATCCTTTACAGCGCTGGGTAAATGGTACAATCGGAACCATCGAAAGCGTGGAGGGGCAGGTCATTGTGAAAACGCAGCCGTTTGGTAAACGGGTGAAAGTCGATAAGGCTAAATGGTTGAACTTCAGATATAACTGGAACCATTCAACCAAAGAGATTGAAAAACATGAGACAGGGAGTTATCACCAGTATCCACTTATCCATGCATGGGCGATAACAATCCATAAAAGCCAGGGTAAGACCCTTGATAAGGTTCATCTTGATTTAGGCAGAGGGACATTTGCCTTCGGTCAAACCTATGTTGCATTAAGCAGATGCAGAGAGCTAAAAGGCCTTACCCTTTCAAGAGCATTGACTGTTACAGATATTAAGGTAGATTTCGATTCGCAGCTCTTCGCAGACCATTTACATGATCTTATTGAAAGGTTGCCTCAGCAGAAGATGCTTGAAGCTATCGGCGAATCTGAAGGTTCGCAATCAACAATGTCCCGGTCAACAGCCTGAGGGGATTCGTAAGACAGGCACGGGTGCATAAAATTTCCAGGAATAGGCAAAAGAGGGGATTATGAGGAGTACCTTTTTTCTTGTGTGCATAGTGCTGTATGCATTTCTCACGAGCAGTGTCATGGCAGATGAAAATAGAGGGTTGTCGTTGGGGCAGGATGTCTATGTTCCTGCATATTCACATATTTATAGTGGAAACAATGATTGGCCATTTCTGTTGACAGTAACGGTAAGTATTAGAAATATTGATCCCAATCATGCCATAACAATAGAGTTCGTGGATTATTACGAAACTCAGGGAAAGTTGCTGAAGCACTTTTTAGATAAACCTGTCACGCTTAAAGCAATGGAATCCATTCGCTATATAATACCTGAAAAAGATAAGGACGGCGGTTCTGGCGCGAATTTCATTGTTCGGTGGAAGGCGGATACAATGGTCAACCCACCAGTTATGGAGTCAATAATGATTGGTACCAGGTCACAGCAAGGTATATCTTTTACTTCCCGTGGTCAGGAAATTTTAAAATCTAATTAATTTCTACACAGCAACAGATGGTTCAACCTCTCTGTTGCTGTACAGAATAGCGAAGAATTCAGACGTACCCGTTCATCTTTTAACTAACTGTGAAATTCTCGAAATCGTTTCTTCTGTCTGCAACAATTCCTGGAAATAGGCAAGTTCTGTTCCAACCAGTGTACCGATGTCAGGCATGGATGCACGCATGAGTTTTTTAGTGGCAATCAGAGAGGGGAGTGGTTGTTTGAGCAAAGCATCAATATACGCTTCTATAGCCTGGCCAGCCTGTCCCGGTTCGGCAAGAGCTGTGATCAGTCCCCATTTCTGAGCCTCATCTGCGGAAAAGAACCTGCCTGTGAGCAGAACACCCCGCGCCATTTTCTGACCGATTGCCTGTGGCAGCAAAATACTTGAACCACCTTCAGGGCACACGCCGAGGTTTGCAAATGGTAAACGAAACTTTGCCTTTTGTGAGGCAATAACAATGTCGCAGTGCAACAGCAAGGTTGTGCCAATACCGACTGCAGCACCTTCAACTGCTGCAATAAGCACCTTTTTGAGGTTAGCAGCCGTTTCGAATATGCCCTGTACGCCCTTCATGACCAGTTTTACATCTTCTCCGACCAGATCTGCCAGGTCATTTCCCGCTGTAAAGTGATCACCGGCACCCTGTAGAACGATTACATGGCAATTCGGACTCTCATCAGCTTCTTTCATGGCTGAGATAAGCTCCATGTAGGTCTGAATCCGTATCGCGTTAAGTTTTTCCGGTCGGTTAATGACGATTCTGGCAACGTTATCCGCATAGCTGAGAAGTACATCGGTGTATTTTTCAGATTCCATCTACGTCTCCGGTTATAGTGTTTTTTTTAAGGTTGGTTGACTCTTGAATGTACCTTCTGAATGTATCTTCTTACAGGTACTATTGATTCATTTTTGTTTCAGACAGATTTTAGCCGATTACTGTAGACATGCGCTTCAATTCAGCACTTTTCCCTATCACGACAATTGTATCTCCGGCATCGAACACTTCATTGGGCCCGGGATTAAAGATCATTTCGCCGGATTTTCTTTTGATGGCGATAATAATAACTCCAAAATCCTGCCTGAGCTTGCTGCTTACGACGGTTTTCCCTGTTATTGCTGAACCGGTAGGTATAACAGCCTCCTCCATTTGCAAGCCGAGCTCATCGTGAACCATCGTTTGGTCGAGAAAATCAACAACTGTTGGTTTATGCAGGATTTCAGCCATCCTTTTGCCACCCATCTGGTAGGGGCAGACAACACGGGATGCTCCCGCCCGCCGGAGTTTGCTTTCATTCTTGGCGTCGGATGCCCGGGCAAGAATAAAGATATCCGGGCGTATTCCTTTTGCGGAAAGGGCTATGAAAACATTATCAGCATCAGAACTCACAGCTGTAACAAGACCTCTGGCCTTATCCAGACGTGCCGCGGCAAGTGCATCATCTGAGGTAGCATCCATATTGAGATACAGGATGTTGTCGGCCTCAAGCATCGCTATGCTTTTGGGGTCCTGTTCAATAACGACCAGAGGGATTTTCGTCGATTGTAACTCTTTAACAATGATGCTGCCGATTCTGCCATATCCGCAGATAATGTAATGATCTTTCAGCGCTGAAATCTGTTTTTCCAATTTTCTTCTCCCTAGAACTCTCCGTAATTCACCCTCTACAAAGATTCGTGCGACCTGCCCGAGAGTATACGTTAAAAGGCTGATCCCTAATATGATTATGATGATAGTTATGCCTCTGCCAATATCGGAAAGAGGTCTGACTTCTGAAAATCCGACGGTGCTGATGGTGATAAGAGTCATATAGAACGCCTCAAAAGGAGGCATATGTTCAAATACGACATACCCGGTAGTACCAAAAGCAATGGTAAGTAACAGGAAAAAGAGAGATATTTTAAGTTTGAAATAATCCATTATATGGCAATTCCAGATATGTATTTGATGCTTGAGAGCGGCATAGATTCATGGCAGATTTGGGGCCTGGATGTATCGTGTTATGGAGGGTCTGCCAGAATTGATAAAACGAGCAAATACTTTTCAACAGCTGCTCTCTGGTTGAATATAACACTCAGAACCTGAATCTTCCAAAAGAAGTTGCTTCGGAGAAGCAAAAAGCGATAAGCTGGAATTACGATACATTAAGAGAGAAAACCGCGTAAGAACCACTCCTATGCTAACGTGGTCGGATACACATTCTGCACAGTTGATGACTCTTTCTCAAGGGGTGGTCATATTCCTCAACTCAGCATCTATGGGAATTTCAGGTTAAGGTAGATCTTATTGGATGGTAGTATTTGTTTGTGATCCGTATGTGGTGTTGAATTACCTGTACACTCGTTGTGAACCTAAGCAATATCAAATATAAATCTAACCTATCAGGAGAATATGCGATGAAGGTGAGCGATGTTTTGGCAATTAAGGGGCGCCGGGTGGTGAGTATACCGATGGGAACAACGGTGCTTGAGTCTATGTCGATATTTTCAACAAATCGTATCGGTTCCTTGCTGGTTGTTGATAAAGATGAGAATATTCAGGGTATTGTCTGTGCGCGTGATGTCTTGATGGCCACCTTGAAACATGTTGAGGATATCAGAACTGTCGTTGTTGAGGAGATTATGACAACAGATCTGATCGTCGCTACGGAAAATGATGATATTGACTATATTCAGGCAATAATGACGGAAAAACGTATCCGGCATCTACCAATCCTTGAAGGTAAAAAGATAATAGGGCTGATTTCCATGGGAGATGTAGTAAGCGCTCAGGTCCAGAAAAAGGAGGTTGAACTCAGATACTTCAAAGATTATATCGCCGATAAGTATCCGGGGTAGTCTCTTTCCTGTTCTGCTCCTCGATATGATTTCAACATTCTACCAACCTCACTTTTGAGATTGGTAGAATGCCAAGTATGGGTCGAGCATCTCAAACAACCCGTAAGACATACGGAGAAGGATTGAGTTTAGCTGAAGTCGTAATAGTTACGTTGTAAGCTGAATGACAGGTTTAGCATGAATGGACTATGTGAAAAAAGATCAGTCCCTATCGTAGTTGTTAGAAAATGTAACCTGTATTCCAATGTAATTACTGAGCTTTAGTCGTTCTTAGAAAAAACGAAATATACGTATTGAATCAGTTAAAACTCGATCGAATTTTAAACGGCTTTGGCTCTTTCTCTTTGTTGAGTGCATTATACATGGCGATCCGCTGATTCTTACCGGCAAATAGCCGTAACTGGGTAAGTCTTTCCCACAATAGCGCAGCTCGTGTGTCCTTCTTCCAGGCTTTTTTGAAGAGATATTTGGTAGCTGCGATGGCGTCGGGGCTTTTTTCACATATTGTTTTTGCTAACTCCTCAGCCTCTGCCAGTGGCGTTTCGCTGACCTTGCTGATTAAGCCATATTCAGCCCCCTCAACACTTGAAAAAAAGCGGCCGGTCATAGTGAGTTCCTGAGCAATATCTACCCGGGTCAGCCGCGAAAGAGTGACCATGCCACTCATATCGGGGATTAAACCCCATTTCATTTCCAGGATAGAGAGTGTTGCGGTCGGTTCAGCAATTCGATAATCACAGGCCAGGATAATCTGCATTCCACCGCCAAAACAGTTACCGTGGACAACGGCAATAACCGGTATTGGCAAGTCACGCCAGATATGCGCAACCCGCTGAAAGGTATTATCTTTTGACCAGGGGAGTTTGGCAAAAAATTTCGGAACCATGCTTGGATGTTTCGCCACGTATCCGAAATCGAGCCCCGCGCAAAATGACGGGCCGTTTCCTTTAAGAATGACACAGCGAATGGTTCTGTCCTTTTTAATTGATCGGGCTGCCTGGATAAGGGAGGTTAACATATCCTCATCCAGACCGTTATGTTTGTCAGGACGATCCAAGGTCACATATGCTATGTTGTTGCGTACTTCAAAATGAACTCTGGTTGATGTCGTCATAGTCATGCTATTGGTGTGAGAAAGAGAATAAATTAACGTTGACGTTCACGTAATGATATTACCAGAACGAACATGAAGTGCCTATATTTTTTTTCGAGCGCAAAACCTGACTGAGTGTATGCGTGTCAGATCAGGTTCGGCAATGTGCGTTTTTACTCCTTAGCCATCCCACTTAACCCGTTTGGGCATACGGCGATGGAGAAGGGTACGGGAGTTGTCGGGTCTTATGCTTTCCTGTCGAGAATGCAGATGTTTCCATTTTTATCCCAGCATTTGTTACAGGCAACACAGCGTGGTTTTTGTTTGTCACCTTTCTGCCAGCGGTTCACGATGTCGGGTTCACTGTGTAACAACCGGGCTAGCGAGAAATATTCTATTTGGGTTGTCGCGAGAATATTCTCCATAACATTACAATCACGGTGACCTCCAACGGAAATTACCGGAATATTGAGATGTTCAGCTATCCTGGCTGTTTTCTCAGCAAAATATGATTGCTTCTCTTGCTGAAGAATTTTCCCACGTATCGGTCCAAGATTAGGGTAGTTTTCGTTGTCCAGATTTCCGCCGCTAAACTCAATCCCGGTAATACCGTGCTCTTCCAATAGTTTTGCGACAGTAAGACTCTCATTTTCCACAAGTCCATTTTCATCCCAATCATCAGAGCAGTGCATTTTGATAAAGACAGGATATTCTGAACCGACTTCCTTTCGAACTTCCTGCAAAACCTCAATAATTATTCTGGCTCTGTTCTCGATGGAGCCACCATACTGGTCATTTCTACGATTATAATATGGTGAGAGGAATTGGCTGAGCAGGTATGTATGAGCAGCATGTAACTGAACGCCGTCAAATCCAGCATCCTGGCACCGTTTTGCAGCCTTGGCAAAGGCGCAGACAACTGTGTCGATATTGTCCTGTGCCATCGCTGCAGGTATTGTTTTAAAAAGAGGGTGGGCGATAGCAGACGGTCCCCATATTGTACGGTTTTCCGGTTTGAAAGAAGTGGCAGAACCGCCATATACAATCTGCATAATAATGTTGCTTCCTTCGTTTTTTATCTCCTCTGTAAACTGACGGTACTCAGGGATGAAACTATCATCATAAATTCCCATCATTCCTGGATTAGGTTGTTCGTCTTCAAGAATAAAGGCGTAACCGGTAATGATTGTTCCGACACCGCCTTGAGCAAGTTTGCGATATACCAGTCTGAGTCGTTCTGTTAAATGACCTTTTTCATCAGCCATATTCTCCCAGGTAGCAGAGCGCCACAGTCTGTTCTTTAAGTTAAGCGAACCTATTTGTGTTTCATCAAAAATTCTTGTCATAATACGCACGTGGGTGTTGTGTTATGATGATTGAAATATCGCTATTTGTCGATATCTGTTAATCTGGTTAATAACTGAATTTGCTCAGTAAAAACTCAGATTTAGAGTTTTGTGGCTATGAATTCTGAAAGTTTGTTCAGCGTATCATCATTTCTTCGATAATATGTCTACTGACCTATTCGTTTACAGGAGAGCGATCCTGCCTGCCGCATAAGGTTGAGATAGTAGGAGATTGTGTTCATATCCATATAAATCTAAATATCGCAAATATTCGATACGTACAAAAAGAAATACACGCTTACTAAAAGTATTGACCGCAGTGTGGAAAATTATTAGGGTGATCGTGGATAATGTATATCCACGATAAATATCACTAACGATAAAGAGAGGAAAAATGCTTACAGATAAGTTTTTAGAGGTAATCAGTCACGAAGGTGTTGTTGCCATAGTATCTTGCGCAAACAATGAAGCTCATGTTGTAAATACATGGAATACCTATCTTCAAATCACAGATGATCAAAGAATACTTCTACCTGCATGGGCAATGAGAAAAACAGAGAAAAACATATTGCAGAATAATACTGTATTGCTCACCGTCGGTTCAAAAGAAGTAGATGGTAAAATGGGACCGGGTACGGGGTATCTCGTAAAAGGAACAGGACGATTTATCTCATCAGGTCCGGAGTGGGATATGATGAAAGAAAAATTTTCATTTTTGACACGAGTGCTTGAAGTCACTGTGGATTCGATAAAACAAACAGTTTAATCTCTATCCATTTGTTCAGAAGAGTGATGGGTTATCACGGTTCGTACTCTGGTGATCTTTTTGAATGGAAAAATGTGCTCGGGATTCATCTGTTGAAAGGTGGCTTATCTCGTTTTTGTACGCTTGACTTTGTTGGGTGGACGCCTATTTTTCTATGAGTCGTAAAGAAGATTGTAACACAAACATGAAAGGAGCTTGACTATGGATATTACCGAAAAAGTTTTAGAGATTATGCGTACCGAAGGACAGCCACTCAATGCTGGGAAAATTACCGAAATCGGTGGACTGGATCGTAAAGAAGTCGATAAGGCAATGGCAAAGCTGAAAAAGGAAGAAAAAATTGTTTCACCTAAACGTTGTTATTGGCAACCGGCTTAAATCGAGTTGATTGTAACAAGACCTTTTTCTCCTGGTGTTAAGGTGAATTAACCGGTTGGCACAATTCTCTGCACAAAAGGAATACATGCGATTCAAGTGACCACCATAATCTCCCCTTAGTCATGATGTCTATGGGGGGCTGGTGGTCATAATTTGTACCACTCTGTTCTTGCTGCTCACACATTGTGATCTGATTAAACTCCCGATCATGTCTGTTAAGATGCTGTACCATTCCGTTCAGTTCTGAATCTTCTATTTATCCTGTACCTGCGACCTGCTTGTTCCACACGAGTGGATTAGAGATGACACGGGCAATGCCAGGACAGAGAAAACAAGGCGATTATTCAATAATTATTTTGGCTATAAAAAATAATTTGTTCACGCTTTTGCAATCTCCGAGGCAATCGTTCTCCCTCTGGTAGGTCGTTATAAATAGCAGCTTTGGCAACAGAAAGTTGCGAGTATGAATTTAGCTCATATGAAAAAAACTAGGGGAGGGTGTAAGTCTTTCCTTGATTCATTGTCTAACAGAATATAATATCCGGTCTGTGTTAGGCGACTTTGAAATGAGTAGTCTTGAAGTGAGGTCTTGTGTTGGGGGGTGGCAGGAAGAGACGATTGTTTAACCGGTATTCGCTGTCATGAACGTTTGTATAGGCCTTACAACCACATGTTCGTTATATTTATCTTTGGAATTTCATCCTACTACCTCTTGTATTGCCGTTATTGATTTTGAGTGAATGAGATGATTTTTTCTCGAGAGTGAACCAAACACTCCTGAGGAGATTACTCATGCACACGAAGAAGCAATTTTATCGATTGGAAACGTGTATTCCTATCGGTTTCAGGACACTGAACACCGGTTAAGTTGCTGTATTTATGCAGGTAAACCTTTAAATCGTAATGGAAGTGTAAATATAACCTGAGAAAAGTGTCTACTTTTCTTAATGAACATCACCATGGCTGAGTTTGACAGTTCAGCTACAACATGCATGGAAAGGAGAAAAAATGAAGCAGAGCAAAGCACCCCGTGAAACAGGACTGTATCGCTGCAAAACTGCATTTATGAAAACACTTTTTGTTGGTTTAGCTGTTTCTTTCGCATTCGTTGTTCCTTTGTCAGCTCTGGCGAGTACCACGCCGTCGAATACACTTCAGGGATATGGTGTTAAAATATTCAGAGTAGAGTCAGGTTTATACCCATTCGTGCAGGTGTATCTCAGATCGTTTAACCAGGATATGGATCCATTGGTAAATCTCAATGAACGCAACCTTGGCCTGATGGTTTCAGGCAAAGTATATGATCCGGGTAAAGGCCAGTATCTGGTGCAGTCTGTGAGAAACAGAGAAGAAATGATTCGATCTATTGTGGTTATAGATACAAGTGTAACGATGAAAGGTGCACCTTTTGAGGCAGCACTGCAAGCTGCTGCAAGATTCATCAATAACAAAAGACCACAGGATCAGGTCGCAATTATTGCCCTCTCAGACAACAAAGATGGGTACGAATTGGTGTCCAACTTTGAGAGAGACCAGGGAACACTTGGTCGACGTTTGGCTGATTTGCAGGCTAATGGTCAAAAAACCAGATTATATGATAGCATCGGCTATGCCATGCAGCTTGGAGCAGGTGTTGGGGCAGGGGGAACATCAACTGGTGATGCGGATTACGCCGCCTCAACGTCAATTGTCGTATTCTCTGATGGTAAGGACGAAGGAAGTGCGATCACTAGAAATGATCTTATGACCCGCATTACCACTATTGCCATTCCTCTGCCTATCTATTCATTAGCCTATACCAGGATTGAAGAGGAGTACCTGAAGAATCTGCAGGCATTATCAAAAAATTCATTCGGGAAATACTATCACATTGCAGAAGCTTATGAAGAAATGACCAGAAGCGTTGAAAATATACAGTATATTCTGCAAAGTGATTATGTCATAACCTATCGGGCCTATCTGCCGGTTGATGGCATGCAGCATCGGATGAAGGTCGGTATTGAATATCCAAGCGGCAGTGGTAAAATTCGTTACGAAACGTCAAATTTCGAGACTTTGGAGCCTCCGACATTTCAAAAAATCCTTGCAGCTCAGGAGACTCTCGACAAGGCGTTGCCTATGCTGAATGATTCCAACCCGTATCTGACAAATCCCTTTACGGCCAACCTTGCATTACCGGCACCAAAAGTAACTGAATAAGTATTGCTCCGGCCTGTTTCTCTATAAGGGATACAGTAAATTGTGAACGTGTGGATTCGCAGATTAATGATCTGAGGTTGGTAATGAACGACAACACAAAAGAAGAGAAAGCATATCTTATCGCTCTTGACGCCAGCCTATCTTCTCGTGAATACGTCCTGCAATCAAAAGATGTCATTGACTCGGTTACCATCGGCCGGGATGGTAACCGCTGCCAGATAGTCGCGGCAGGTAGAACAATCTCAAGAAAACATGCACACGTTGTAGTCCGAAAAGATACGGAGACTACTTACTGGATTGAAGATATTCACTCTACAAATGGTGTGTTTATCAACAGCCGGAAAATCGACGCCCCTGTTCAATTGCACGACGGAGACCTCATCGGCCTGGGGTCCCCTGATATCAACCATCTCAGATTTCAAAACACTTCACGAAAAAACGTCGACTGGTCCTATATTTTGAAAGCCAAGCCGTGCTGGCTTCTTGGCCGCTCCGGTGATAATGATATCAGTCTGCCTTTTGAATCCGTTGTAAGCGCGTATCACGCTATTCTTCATCTAAGAAAAGGCCGGTTGGAGATAATTGACCGAAAAAGCCTCAATGGTATATGGGTAAGTGGTAAACGTATAAAAAGGGCTTTTATACATCCTTCAGATACGGTTGTCATAGGTTCCACGTTTTTTCACTTTTTGCTGCTTGATGATGGCAGGCTGGAGGTGAGTCGGAGAGAATGTGGAGATGATATACAGTTGGATTGTGTAGGTGTCGGCTACCATATTGATCTTCCGAACAAGAAACAGAAAAAAATCCTCGATGATATTACTCTGTCGATACAACCCGGAGAGTTTGTGGGTATCCTCGGTCCGAGTGGTGCCGGAAAATCAACCCTTCTGAAAACGTTAAACGGTTATATTCAACCGACAGTTGGCAGAGTGCTGCTGAATGATACCTCTCTGTATGATGCCTACGATATGTTTCGCAACTCAATTGGCTACGTTCCGCAGGATGATATTTTACACAGGGAATTGAGTGTTGAAAAAAGTCTTGAGTATGTTGCTAAGCTGCGCCTGCCAAAAGACTTAAGTGCAAGCCAGCGGATGAATATTATCGATTCGACGATAGAGGCTCTGGGGCTCAGTCATGTTCGCCAGCAGCCGATAGAACGGCTCAGCGGTGGTCAGCGCAAACGCGTTTCAATCGGATCAGAACTTCTGACCAAGCCGAGTGTGCTTTTTCTGGATGAACCGACATCCGGACTCGACCCAAGTGTAGAAGAAAAAATCATGCGTCATTTTCAGAAGATGGCGCATAACGGAACCACGGTTCTGATTACTACGCATATTTTGTACAGCCTCGATTTATTGGATAGAATTATCATCCTCTCCCAGGGAAAACTTGTCTTCTTCGGTACTCCCGGGGAAGCTCTTGAGTTTTTTCAGATGTCTGGAAAGCCATTGACCAGACCAATTGAAATATTTGATTTACTCGAAAATCCGCAACAGGATACAACAAACCCGACGATCGATTACAGCAAAGATCAGCGCCCAGAAATAGCCGAAAAGTATTCAACTTTCTTTAATAAATCGGAATTTTACCAAAAAAATATCACTGCAATGCAAACCCGCTTTGCAGGAAAATTACAGAAAAATAGTGAAGACGTGAGTTTGAAGAAAACAGCAGGTCTTCTGGCAATTCTCTCTGGAATATTCTCCTACTCGACAATACAGGGACTATTTCCCTTTCGTGACTGTATTACCCTTACGAAGCGTCATCGCGATCTTCGCATCGGTTCCGTGAAAAGAGCCTTGCTCTATGGACTCATTCCTCTCTTGCTGGCCCTTGTAACTCTCTCCCAGAATGTACCCGGAATGACTAGTGACACGGATATTACAGAGCAAAAAACAGCACTTGAAAAACAACTTTCAGGTATGACTGTGCGCGACGAACTGATAATGAAGAGTGTGCTGTCCAGCCGCGGGCAGGAGGAGCAACGCAGTCTGACAAAGGTTATTTTCTCGCTTAAAAATGAGGGTGTTCAGAGTTTGCCTGTGCCAATGAGTGTAATGGTCATGTGCGTTATGACGGCGGTGTTTTTAGGCACAATCTGTACGTGTCTCGAGATATCGACAGAAAAAAGCGTATATGAACGGGAGCGAAAATCGAGTTTGAGAATCGCAGATTATCTTGGTTCAAAACTCCCATTGGTTTTCTGTATCACTGCCCTGCAATGCTGCCTTTTCTTACTGCTACTATCTCTTAGCTCAAAACTTTGGGAGGTCCCCTTTATCTATGTCTGCCCGGTCATGATTCTGGTGGCCTGGTCTTCTGCTGCTCTTGGTCTCTTTGTCAGTGCGATGGATCCTACTAACGGACAGTTGTCTGTGATCTTTGCCATAGCGGCAGTACTTCCGCAGCTTATTCTTTCAGGCGGGCTTGGACCGGATTACTACAACGGCCTGAGTAACGCTGGAAAACTGGTTGCAGACTGTATCCCTGCACGATGGGGACTTGAGATGATGTTTACGGTAATTTATCAGGACGTATCCCTGCAGTCGGCTCTCTGGATTCCTGAATTTGTTGAGAAGACTATCGGCTACAGGTTCGGGAAGCAGGTTATGGTCCATGGTGCTGGAATCCTGTTCGCACAAGCCGGTTGCTGGTTGTTGCTCAGCGCGCTGTTGTTGAAGAGAAGAGATCATGGCATTGCGTAAAAAACAGAGCCGCCTGTCAAATGCATGCAATGAACAATAATGTGTAAACATTAAGCTTCAATGTTTGTTGAAGTACCACTACAGAACCTGGATCGGATTGCTCTATCATCTGAGTACTCCGTAACGATGCCCGGAGTAAAACAGCACAGGAGTGTAGACTGAACATGAGTGAAATTGAAGTGGACAGGACTGTAGCTAAACGCTATCTGCTACGAAAGAAGATCGGAGATGGGGGGATGGGTAATATCTTCCTTGCCGATGATCTTCAGCTCTCACGTCAGGTAGCTGTTAAGACAATTCGTCGTGACCTCAAAGAGAACGAGGAGGTCAGAAAGAGAATCGACCGGGAGTGTAACCTGCACGCGACCTTGGGCGTACACCCAAATATTGTAGCGTTGCATGATAAGATAGTTGAAGACAACGATATCTTTCTCATTATGGAATATGTTGAAGGCGAAACCCTGACAACATATTTAAAAAAAAGTGAGGGAGAGAAAACGCAGGAAGAACTCAGGGAAAGGGTGGATATCATCTGCCAGGTTCTTGAGGCACTTGCGCATATTCATGATAATGACATCCTCCATAGAGATATAAAGCCTTCCAATATTATCTTAAGCAAAAAGAACAGGTCTTCACTGAGTGTTAAACTCATGGATTTTGGTATTGCTTCTCTTGACCGGGAAGACTCGGCATTGACCCAACTGACCACACTTGACACCGGTGGACCCGGGACCCCTACATACATGGCCCCGGAACGTATAGACTCGACGACTTTCGGTGAGCCGGGTCCACCAACCGATCTCTATTCCGTAGGTGTAATACTTTATGAAATCCTTGGTAATGGTCCTCCATTTCAAGGTACCATGACGGAAGTTTTTACCGGACATCTGGCAAAAGAGCCAAGCCTGTCCCTGCTGCCTGCATCAATACCCGATTCTCTTGTTAACGTACTAAAAAAGTCATTGGAAAAAGAGCAGGTCCATCGCTTTCAAAAGGCCAGGGAATTTGCGACGGCCTTGCGCGGGATTAATCTTGCTGCTCAGAGCGAGGGACACAACCCTGATGATCAGGCAGAAGAAAGTCTTGAGCATACGCTTCTTGCTACTGATATGCAAAGAGAAGCTATAGCTGAAGCGGTTGCCCGCGCCAAAATATCTACTGGCAGGAGTGGTGGTTCGAAATGGTTGGTTGTTGGCCTTGGTGTACTTTGTCTTGCCGGCCTGATTTTGGCAGGTTGGTATTTTATAAAACCGGCCAATACCGATATTGCTGATAAATCCACTGAAACGCAGAAAGAGTTAAACTTGCAATCAGGTGTGGATGACGAAACGCAAAAGGAAAACAGCAATGCCACAATACCAGCCGTTACAGATAAGTCTCCTGAAAGTGAAAAGGAAAAGATGGAAAGGGTAGTGGTTAATCCTTTTGAATCTCCGGTACAGACAACTTCCCCCACTGCAAATACAGAGCAGGATTTACAGAAGCCGGTTTCCTCAACGCTTGAGGGGCCTCACTACAGTGTTCAGGGGACTCCTGTAAAAAGTGGCGATGACGCATTATCAAACGTCATAAGGATTCGGCAACAAAACAATCTCGATACTGTACCTGAGCCAACACCGACTGCGCCAAAGGCAACAGCGGCTGCGGATACGAAGCAGGCAGTGAAAAAGTCACCACCAGCTGCAAATAGCACACCCAGAAACGAGCAGAAAGAGAACGGTGGGTGGAAAATAATAGTGAATAAAACAGAGAAAGTTAACTGACATCATTGCTATTATGGCGTAATTCGTAGCGGCAGCAGCCGGTACTGGTTATCTGGCGGGAGATGAAGAGGCGAAAGAAGATGTGAACGTCTGGCTGACAGATCTTAATGAAAAGTACGGAGCATCAGGATTCTGGGTGAGGAAGACGCTAAAAAGTCCATAAATTATGATGAAGGAAGTGGAATGGTTGTGGAATTCAACTCCTTTTCGGTATCACCTGAAACTGTAAAAAAGGGAGAGGTCGTCACGATCGATATGGAATATGTCGTGGTCGGTGCGGCAGATAAAGGAATTGAAATACAGGAAAGAAGAGATCTCTGGTTTGGCGGAGAAAAGATAGCTGAATTGGAATTAAAACAAGTCAAAAGAGAAAACGGAACCTGGAAAAATACGACGACGTTTCAGGTCCCGCTATCAGCCCGGACCGGCAAGCATAAGGTGAACCAAATTCTGTCGACAGATAACAATAAACTGTTGGCATCAGGATATTTTACTGTTTCCACTCAACATTAAAGGAGAATCATTGTGAAAAAGGTTGGAATTATACTTATAATTGTAATGTTGCTTCTCACTTCATGCGCTCAGCTTCCACAAGGTGACAATACAGTACTTGGTACAGGGGCCGGAGCACTTACAGGTGCGATTTTAGGTCAGGCCCTCGGAGGGAGTACGAAAGCAACGCTCATAGGTGCGGCGGTAGGTGCAATGGTTGGTTTAGTAGCAATCAAGACTATTCAATCACAAACAACCCAGACCTATAACTCTGAGCAAACCAGGGCGATGATTCCAGCAGTCGAGAGAAAAGAGCCGGTTTTACAGATACGTGACCAGTCAATATCTCCGTCACAAACAGTGAAGGCCGGGGATCAGGTTACAGTGCAGGTTTCTTACCTTGTATATGATGAAGAAATCACAGAAACAGCTATTCGAGAGTCTAAAACTGTTTGGCATAATGGTAAACAGGTTTTCGAGCTGGATCAGAGTGAAGAAGTACGCAATAATGGCACATACAATAGCATCTGCACTTTTGAATTGCCGAGTAATATTGAAAAAGGCTATTACGAGCTCAGATATAACGTTAATACCAATTTAGTCTCGAAAGATTCTATAGTTCCCTTCACGGTTATTTAGTGCGTTTCTGACCGAAGATACCACCTGGGTTACAGTCAAACCCAGGTACGACTAATTGTTTCAAGGCTATTCAATAATTAAATAGCGGTAAATAATCAGTTTCTCAATATTATCTTCGAGCAACCATATAATGGTAAAAATGTAATAGTAATTCCAATTGCCAGAGGCATTTCATGAAGGGTGAGGCAGGTAGTTTTCAGGACTCCGGGCAACTATTCCATTATGCCTGTTGTACGGATAAGGGATGTGTGAGAGAAGTTAATGAAGATGATTTTCTGGCAGTTCCTCACTACAAAACGTTCGCGGTTGCTGATGGTGTCGGAGGTCTTCATGGAGGAGAGGATGCAAGTCAGATAGCACTGGCAGCAGTTCAGAAGTGTTTAAAAGATTCTGCAACCGAAGGTTTACTGAATCTTTTCTGCAATAAAGATCGCAGAATAAGGGGGAAATTGAAACAAGCCATTGATAAGGCCAATGAAAAAGTCTATCAGCATACTGTAGTAGAACGGAAAAAATCTGCGACGACCCTTGTCATCGCGGCTATTTCAAATGGAAGAATTTCTATAGCCCATGTGGGTGACAGTCGTGCCTATCTGTTCAGGGAGGAGCGCCTTTTGCAACTCACCACTGATCATACAGTCGCACAGGAACTCACAACCAGAAAACTAGTGGCTTCTGAGACTGAAAAACATCTTCAGTATACTAATGTTATAACCAGAGCTATTGGTGCTAAGCCTGAAGTAGAGGCCGATTACCATACGATCCAAGTGCTTCCCGAAGATTGTATTTTACTCTGTTCAGATGGTTTGACCTCAATGGTCGAGGAACCAGTTATAGAATCGATATTACAGCAGAAAAAATCTACAGAAATAATGTGTGAACAGTGCGTTACCGAAGCCAAAAAAGCTGGAGGACGTGATAACATAACGGTCATTCTCATCAATTGTCAGCTGAGTACCCCCCCAATAAAACGGACAGTTTAATTGCTTGCATACTGCTTATGGCAACGATGGGTGATGTGCCAAACATACACCTGCAAGATAGTATCTGTTGGCTCACGGCATCTATGGTAAATTTCTTTTCCTTGGGAAAGGAAGGCCAGCTGTCAACTAAATCGATGGTATTTGAAATTACTTCTATTATTTCAATGGAATAGTTGCTCATGGTGAGGAAGATGTTGTGGGGAGGACGGGAGCAAAACCGTCCTTACCCGAGTGTATAAATAATTATATTTTTTTGTCATTTTTTTTCTTTTTGCTTGTATACCGTTTTCATTGTGAACAGAGTTTCTCATTTAAAATGGCAACCTATGCTATTCTAATTCGTGTGATTATCAATTAAGGCTAAGCGAATTCCTAGACAAATAAGCATAGATCCTAAAATTCGGTCAAGCAAGGTAGAGAATTGACTGTTGTTTCGGAAAAAAATCGTTGTTCGAGCAGCAGTTAAAACGAGGACAGCCTCAATTACCATGCCTATTAAATTTACGAGAAGACCGAGTATAAGAATCTGAGCCGGTGCTTGACCAAGTTCCGGACGTACAAATTGTGGCAAAAAGGCCATAAAAAAAATGGCAACTTTAGGGTTTAGGATATCGATCAACGCTCCTTGCCTGAATGCTTTCCAGAATGATGAATCCTTTTGTAATTTAACAGGAATGTCAAAAGTAATTCTTTTCGACCTTAAAGCCTTTATCCCTAGATAAATAAGATATGCTGCACCGGCATACTTAACAATAGAGAAGGCCATGGCGGAAGTTGCAAGGATTGCTGAAAGGCCAAATGCTGCTGCAATAATATGTACAAATGAGCCGCTACAGACTCCCAAAGATGATGCAATTCCAATCTTTCTTCCTTGAGTTATTGTCCTGGAAAGGATGTAGACCATATCCGGCCCAGGTGTGATGTTTATCGCAATGGCTGCAGATAAAAACAACAACCAATAAGAGTATGAATCCATATCAAATCCTTTTAATTGCATGATATATCAGCGATTTCAGTAAGAGATGCAATTTGAAGCGCCGATTAAACCGAAAACAGAACTCACCAAGGTAACGAGGTAAAGGTCTGTGATCGATACCATGGTGGGTACCGTTAATGGCATTCTTCACATTACCGATTACAGTCCGAACCGTGGTTGCCAATCAACGAACGTCTTAATACCTGGGGTGTCATATAGTGACTACTCTACAATATTTTTACACAAGCTGAGCTTGAGTGGTAGTCAGATATTTGTTTGTTGTTTTATATCTAAGACTATTTATAACCTTCTCTCTACTTCTCTTAGATATTATTTTTCTTTTGTGTGAGTACCTGTGTTAAGATAATGCCGCGTTAAACGGAACAAAAACAGTTGGCTTTGTTTCGTGCCACAACAAGTGTAGCCAACTATTTTTGTTCCGTTTAAAGACCTTGTTGTATGTTTTCACTTTTTATTTCAAGAAGCTGATTAACTACAGCAGGTAGCTTTTGAAAAGCATTATTAGCATATGCAATTACGAAGTATTCACCTCTCACTTGATTGAAACCTAAAATTTTATTTGCTCTGGCTACATTACTAAAATGCTTATCAACGTCCCTTTGGGAAATTTTTAACTCAATTGAAAGTCCATAAACACCACCATAAAGCTTTTCACGTTTGATGTTGCCAACATTATCCCAACTTACATCAAGGAATGTAGGCTCTTCACTAGGTGATGGTTGTAAAGATGGAAAATGTATTCCATAATCGTCAGCTGTAAAATATACCCAACCTTTCCAATTTGTAGGTTTGAGTGATACCAATAAGAATAGCAAACCTAAAATCAAGAAGGCATACTTCAATACCAATGGAGAATTGCCAGTCCAACTCTCATAAGTCCCATAAGCAACCAAAAATGTCCATGATACAATAAAGTAAGCTGAGCATATTAATTTAGCTCCCCATACCGGTGTTTCATATTTAAATATTCGATTCATTTATAAATAACACCAATGATAGAGAAACACCTATTGAGACTGGAGTAAAATCCTGTTTTAGATATGTTTATTAATTGCAGTTATAAGAAGCATTGAAATAATACGTCCACAAGAGGTCAGTAGGTATTATTTCAATAGAATAATACTAAAAAAACTCTATTAAATATATTATTACGACACTTAGGTATATACAAATTAATGATCTCATCATAGCCATACGTTCATACAGTCAGAGCGCCGAATCTGAATATCTTTTTCAGGTTATAAACTGTGCAAAACAAATTCTATTGTGCGTTCACTTTCTCTCGTCCACGCAAGGTGAAACGGTCAATCCCCATCACAGATCTGATATGAGCAAATGGTGGATCGCCTATTGCCAGGCGCTTAGCGCAGGTAACTCGGCCTGTAGTGGAATCTATTTTGTCTTTCATCCGGTCCGCGAAACTCCTCCCGCCTGTTGTAGTTGTACCCGTCAATAATGTGACTTGTCGTATCTCAGTTTTTTCAGGCTTCTGCAAACATTTCGCGCGAAGATTACACAGGACACAAGCTGACGTTGGTCCTTTACGATCTTCGGCCAATTGTAGCGCATAAATTATTGTTTTCTTTATGTTATTTACTTTTCCTACAGCCTCAATCCTTAGTTAAGGGGCTGCGGGGCCTTTAGTATTAACTTTATAGATTTGAATTTCTTTTTATCTATCTCAGACTATTTAAACGCCGATTCTCACGCAGTCCCTCTTCAACGTCTGGTTATAAATTTATTGATTATAAAAATTCTCATTGGTAGCGCTTTAAATATTTAAACAGTTAAGCTCAATAATGCAGAACTATAAATAATTGATGACGCTAGACAAAGGCTTATGAATATAAGTATTATTACAATTGTAGTTTGTAGAATAATCTTATTTACAGAATTTTTAGCATTTATAACAAAATGCTTATTATAAAAGTTTGTTTTCCGAAGGTGTTTAATTGAATAATAAATACTCGTCGTACTAATGATAGCAGCTAGAAATTCAGGTTTATCTGAAGTGTATGCTATGCATGCAAATACTATCGCACCTATTTGAGCATAAACTACTATTCTTTTCTCTCTGGCTTTGGCTTTGATATTTGTCATCTCATTTATAACCCTTACTTAAGGGGCCGCAAGATTTCTACTCCGAACTGATTAAAAATTTATCAACTTAGCTTGACTTTTGAGTTTGGTAAAAAGCGATGGCCTCTTGTGGTCCCTCTTAAACGGCTGTTTAGCAAAATTTATTTTTGATACACAACTCTAAAAACTGTATTTGCCCCTCTCATATCTTTATAGAACGAGTGCCTACCATTGATCATATACATAAGATCCGCTTTCATGGTTCTATTTCTATAAGTTCTTTTTTGACAAT
>JBFHGS010000062.1:0-23064 GCA_041582995.1 Desulfopila sp.
AAATAGCACACTATATTTATCCAAAATCCGGGTTGGGAGCGTTTTTACGCATGCCGATAACTTTTTTTGAATGACTATTCAAATTAATGTCATATACTATAGAAGTACTACAACAACCCTGATACCAAGAAAAAGGCTAATCCATGGCAAGAGCGCAGTTTAATAGAAATGATGTCATTGATAAATCATTAGAACTTTTTTGGAACAATGGCTTTAGCGCATCGTCAATGAAACAGGTAGTAGAGGCCACAGGGCTTAAACCCGGATCAATCTATCTCGCATTTGGCAATAAAGAAGCATTGTTCCGTGAAGCGTTGGAACGTTACGCTGAAAAGGGTATTGAGCAGATCCGCACAACATTGGATAACTCGACAAGTGTCGGGATAGGACTCTGCACGGTTCTTGAAAATATGGTTCAGGAAGCAACCAGAACAAACTATTGCAGTTGTTTTCTCGTCAAAACCCAACTTGAATTAGCTGGAGGAGAAAATGAACTGTATGCGTTTGCCTCGGCCAAGTTGAGTGAAATAGAAGCACTTTACCAGAGCTATCTTGAAAAAGAATTCAGCACTACTCTCAGTCAGCACCGTGCCACCAGCCTGATGTTACATATTTTCGGGATGAGAGTGTATGGGTATCAGCAAGGTTCTGCTGACCGTATACGCCAGGGATTACGAGAGGGTTTACCCTGGCTGCCCTGGCCTGAGTCGGTCTGATCTCATTGCAGATATTCTGACAGCCATCTTTTATAGAACCACAACTCGCGAGCCACAACAATCAAAAGAGCGTGGAACTGCTTCTCTGTCCGCTCCTTCCCTTCCGGGTCTGTTGCATGCACCTACAGTGGCTACCGCTACTCAACTTTTAGCTCTAGAAGCTCAAGAAAAAAAACTAGCTTATCAAAGAAAACAGCAAGCATCATGTGAAACTATGTGCTTCTTTTTACTATTTCCCCGCCAAAGTTATGATTCAGGATCACTAAGTCCCAGCTTATCGACTGCCCATGAATGCATCATTTCTAAAATAGGAAAGGCGCTTTGACCAAGTTCAGTCAAGCTATATTCAACCCGTGGAGGTACTTCTGGGTAGACTGTTCGTGATATCAAGCCATCCTTTTCCAATTCCTTTAATTGCTGTGTGAGCATTTTTTGACTAACTCCAGGCACTATTCTCTCCAGCTCATTGTAGCGCTTTGTCCCTTCATGCAAATGCCAAAGCATGAGGCACTTCCATTTTCCACTTAACAGATTCATGGAAACTTCAACGGGACAGTGATACTGCTTTTCATTCCAGCTAATCATAATATGCGTACCCTCAAAAAATTAAATTGATCTTAGAACCTGCTAATCCAGCCAATTCGAACCAATTGGTTCGTGTCGAACGAAATTGTGCCTTCTTGTTATGATCTCCCCTGACATTATAGTGACAGTGTAGTCGGGATAAAACCCAATCTGATTACCCCTGAATCTCAGCTTGAACAGGTGGGGTAAGCAGTGAAGAGTGAGGTGTAAACTCCATTCGTGGCTGGCAACTCGATAAATCACAGCATTCACTTTAATATTGAGTATTTGCAATACATATCATGGTGCACATTTCACATTTGAAAATTCACCGTGCTTGCTTGCTAACATGATGAGAAAGCATGGGTAATCAGAAAACCCACAATAACAATATCATTCCCAGGAGCAGTACAATGACATATCCTCGAACATTTTCACATATCGGCTTATCAGTAACCGACCTCGAAAAAGCAGTAGATTTCTACACTAAAGTACTCGGTTGGTACGTAATTATGCCTCCAACAGAGATTCTCTCTGATGAATCTGCAATTGGAGTAATGTGTGACGACGTTTTCGGTAAAGGCTGGGGTAGCTTTAAAATAGCTCACCTTTCAACCGGAGACAAAATCGGTGTTGAAATATTTGAATTTACCAACGCAGAACAACGTGAAAATAACTTTGAGTATTGGAAAACCGGTGTATTTCACTTCTGTGTGCAAGATCCCGACGTTGAAGGTCTGGCTGCTAAAATTGT
This sequence comes from Desulfopila sp., assembly GCA_041582995.1. Taxonomy (GTDB): domain Bacteria; phylum Desulfobacterota; class Desulfobulbia; order Desulfobulbales; family Desulfocapsaceae; genus Desulfopila. The sequence continues at coordinate 2,035 of JBFHGS010000062.1, forward strand.
AGAGCATGGTGGTAAGCAGAGAATGCCGGTAAGAGAGTATTACCCTGGGGATAAACCATACCGCATGGTGTACTGCGAAGACCCTTTTGGAAATCTTATCGAGATCTACTCTCATAGTTATGAATTGACCTACTCCGCAGGTGCATACCAGGATAAGCTGTAAACACTGAAGCTACATAGCCCACAATGACGTGGGTTATGTAGCTTCTGAATTGTTGGGGCCACTAAATTTTAATAATCTACCCCTGGTTGAGGCTCAATATCCTTGCGATATGCGTGCTTAATTTCCCGGACTTCACTGACAGTATCTGCAGCTTCGATTATTTGAGGATGTGCGTCGCGACCGGTCATGATGAGATGCAACTCAGGAGGACGCTTCTCTAATATGTGCAAAACCTGATGCAGGTCGACGAGTTTCAACTGCAGTGCATTGTTGATTTCATCGAGAATGAGCGTCTGAAACTCGCCATTTTTCATCTTTTTCTCAACCAACTTCAGTGCATCCTGAGCATTCTGGCGATGTTCCTCAAAGGGATACGGGTTTCCCTGGATACCGCAAAAGCCCTTCCCGGTCGACGTCAGTTCGACCAGACCATCGAGTAGCTTCACGCCATCCCACTCTCCTGAGTAAATATCACCTTTCATAAACTGAATAATACAAACTTTCATGCCATGCCCTGCAGATCGCAGAGCCATCCCCATGGCACTCGTGGTTTTCCCCTTGCCATTTCCCGTAATCACAACAACCAGGCCTTGTCTTTTTTTCGGTTCCAGTTTGGTGATTTCCATCTGCCTATCTCCTCGGGAAGCGGGCAAGGATATTCTGCTTATTTACCGTCCGAATCCCTGAAATTTTTTTCTAAAAGAAGAAGACTCCTTCTCGCCATCAAGCATTCTTTTCAGCGTCTTTAACTCCGCCAGTCCCTGACGCAGTTCATTCTGTAAAATTTCATGCCTGTCAGGCGATGCTGTCTCCAGCTCTTTTTCTAATTTACTCACATTTTGCTGAGCCCTGTACATATCCCGGGCAAGTGCTCGAATCGACATTCTTTACACCTCATAAACACTAAGACATCTCATAAAAATAGTTATCCTCATTGCAAACGATAACTGCCCTGCCCATCACTTTTCGGGCCGATAAACTTCAACTGCGGAAAAGCTCTCATGCCAATCATCAGGCTGAGCACAAACGCCACCATGAGAACCGGTATTTTCAACACTGCAAATAACGTAATCCCATGAAGAAAGAGTACCGCCTCAAACAGATCGACCCAAAGCCACAAGGCAAGTACACGGTAAACCCCGCCATGAAATTGAAAAGCAAAATAGGCTCCCACAAGCGGTGCAACTACTTTTATTACCAGGAACAATGTAGGTTTGGTCAGATCAATCGGCATCTCTGCCAGCAGGTTCAGTACCGAACAACACATAAGCAGAAGTATTAAAACTGCATTATACCGCAAATACTTTTTTCGATTTTCTTCAGTTGGTACAGAGGCGATTGCATACGCGATTTTCACAGTTTCGTGTGGTGAATCCTTGGCCATTTGTGCTAATATTTCCTGGCGAGGAATCCCTTGTGCCATGTAACCATGAACTTTCTTTGTTAATTGCGCGAGTCCCATTCCTGTAATACACTCCAGCTCTAAATTTCTTGTTTATACTCACGTATACCGGCTAAAATAATAATTGATCCCACCTAAGGCATCATCTTTTGACTGTTGATTGACAACATGTTACGCGGATAACCAATAGACCTATTCCAGATACGATACAATCCCGATGCACATCCAACACAATATCCACATACATACCATCAGAGGCTATACCATGAAAACCCTGTACTTCGTAATGTTCATTCTGCTACTCCTGCCGCAACAGGCATTGTGCACAGATTCCCTTCGAACCATTTCTGTAAGCGGCAAATCGACTATCACCCTTGAAGCGGATTATGCAAAAATTCATGGCCAGCTGAAGATTGTGAGCACATCCATTGAAGAGAGCTATGTTGCTGTAACAGCAAACATCCTTGAAATTAGTAAAACACTGCAAAAATTCGGGATTACCAGAGAAGATATTATCGCCTCCGTCATAACTCAGGGTGCAGAATATGAGTGGAGAGATAATACACAAGTATTAAAAGGATACTTTTCTGCATGTGCATTACAGATCAAGGTGAATGAAATCAAAGATACCTTCAGAATCCACAGTGCATTATCTCAATTCCCTACTCTGGATATTGGCAACACAGAATATGGCAGAAAGGATGAATACACTCTTCAGGCAACGGCTCTGAAAGCTGCCTTGAAATCTGCAGAGGCAAAAGCCAGGATGATGGCTCAAACTCTCAATACAGAACTGGGTCAGGTCATCAGTATCCGAGAGGAAAGCTCCATGGACATTCCTGTCGCGCGACCGGAAGTGCTGTTTGCAACCCGTACTGAGGATGTTGCTGATATCACCAGCATAGGCACAGTTGCTGTCACCGGTGAGGTTTCAGTGGATTTCGAACTTAAATAATTTTCGAATAAAAACTACATCGTATTAGCACATCACTTGTGAATCAATGGGGGCCCGGCTGATAATGCAGGTCCCCATTTGCGTTATCAGCCAGCTACCACTCGAACGGGGCTACCATTCTGCCAACCGGCAATATTTTCAACGGTCTGATCTATAATAGTCTGTCGCGCTTCTTTACTTGCCCATGCAACATGCGGAGTAATTATCAGGTTTGGCAGATCTGCATCTAAAAGAGGATTACCTTCAGTTGGCGGCTCAACACTCAATACATCCATCGCCGCTCCGGCAATTACACCTGTTTTCAGTGCGTCAATCAGTGCCATTTCATCAACAATTCCACCCCGGGCTGCATTGACTAGAAAAGCTGTTGGTTTCATCAACGACAATGCGGATTTGTCTATCAGTCCTCTCGTCGCATCATTTAAAGGACAATGCAGGGTCAAAACATCAACCTGAGGCAACAACTCTGTAATTGATGGGCGATCCTGGCTTGAAGTTCCAGGCCTGGCGGCCACCATTACTTTCATCCCAAAAGCTTCTGCAATTGCGGCAACTCCTTTGCCAAGGTTTCCATACCCTATTATGCCAAGCGTTTTGCCCTTTAACTCAATAATCGGATAATCAAGAAAGCAGAACTGTTTTGCCTTCTGCCATCGCCCTTCACCTACCGCCTTATGATACGGAATCAGGCTGGTATGGAGAGCAAGAATAGAAGTGAAAACATGCTGCACGACAGAATCCGTACCATACGCCTGGCAGTTGCACACGGTCACCCCTCGTTCTTTTGCCGCGGAAAGATCAACAACATCGGTCCCTGTTGCCACCACACAAATCAGTTTCACGCCCGGCGAAGCAATTAACGTCTCACGATTAATTTTCACTTTATTAAGAATAACAATATCGGCCCCAGCTATACGCGCCGCGGTTTCATCTGGTGCTGTGCGTTGAAAGATTTCCAAGTCGCTACATATTTTTTTCAGATTTTCCAGTTGGCAATCTTCAAGACCATCTGCATCAAGAAATACTGACTTCATCTACATCATCTCCATTTGTCTATGTCGGGATGTTACCCGAGAATACCTTTTTACCGAAAATTCATACTCTCAAACAAACTCCCGGATAGCCGACACAGCATATAGCATTGTATATCAGATATGAGACATACAATTCTATATGCTATACCCCCTTTAAAAGACTGTTCTGCTATCTGTTTTTAAGTTCAGCAAAACCGCAATATTTATCCTCAAAAAGTTGTTTACCATTTTGAAGAAAATTATGAAAATCCCATGTCTCTTCGCTAAGTGTATGGGCATACGTTTCTTTAACGACATAAGCCATCGCCTCCATGACTACGCCATCCTTCTTACTTTGAACGACAACAGGTTCCCGGCTATACATATCACCCTCAAAAATATCCAAACGAACAACAGCTTCGGGAGGTACATCAAGGTATAGGATACCTTCAACCTGCCCCGCCATTGCCGCAATCATTCCGGGATACTGCTCACCGCGAACCGCATATCGCTGATATTTATCCAGTATAACTTCAACTGATTCAAGCAGACACCCGGATACTTCTCTCATTATTTCCGGGACCATCAATGTCCCGTATGTCATTACATTCATTTAATATTTTCCTGTTACATGTAGATAGGTATCTGAAAATACACGCTCTCAGCCAAACTGAGAGATTGCATTATTACTAATTCTTCTATAGTATCGGTCGCATATGATTTCAACAAGTTGGTTTTATTTTTTCTTCGATTCAAAAATGAGCTATATGAGCATCATCAAAAAACAGAAAAAAACACTCACCTTCACCCGATATATCGCCAGCCTTTCTTTGCTTGCACTGGTTCTTACTTCCGCAGCCTGCAGCAAAAAGGAAATCACCTACTTTCCTCGAGATATTGAAGTTAACCAAGAAATAGCAGACCCTCTGGAAGGGAACAGTTTAAAAGACGCGCTTGAAATGTTTTATGCCGACTGGCAGGGAACACCATATCAATTTGGCAGCATGTCACATAAAAAAATCGACTGTTCAGGACTCACAGTACTAGCCTATAGAGATATATTCGATTTTGACCTGCCCAGAACCGCTGCTGAACAAGCTTCGCAGGGTGAATCTATATCACCTGACTCTCTTCAGCCGGGTGATCTGGTTTTTTTCAAGACCGGCTTTTACCAGAAGCATGTAGGCATTTATCTTGAAGACAGTAAATTTATCCACGCCTCCGCTACAAAAGGGGTCATGATTTCAAGTCTTGACGAGCCCTACTGGCAAAAACAGTACTGGAAAGCCAACAGAGTCAAAGCATTGTGATCTACTATACTCTCACAATGTATTCTCTTCTGTTTACCGCACAAAAAAACCGGAAAACTCGGTTCACGCGCCCGAGTTTTCCGGTAATTTTACGCCAGCGAGATATCTGAAATAGCCTTTTTCCCTGGAACCTGTTTTTTCAGTTTATCATTTATTGCGTTCAGCTTGATCAATAGCCGCCTTCACCATCCTGAATAATTCTCTGTAATGCAATCTGTTTCGTGTTCGAACATAGCTATAAACACCCTTTCGTAGTTCAGCTTCACTCAGATCTGGATATTCATCAACCGCTGCTGCAATTTCATCACTTGGCCAGTCCATTTCCCAATGGAGATGTTCCTTCCGGCACTCTTCGAGACTTTCGATTGCCTCATTTATCATGGCATCACGCACTCTCTCCGCCTCATGAAGTGCTTTTCTATCTTTGAGATCGGAACCTTTTCTTTGCTCAAGGAAATCATAAATCTCTTCAAAAGGTTCCTGCCGCATGACTTTAGCGAGATATTTCACCTGTCGCTTGCGGGATCCTGCCTTGAGGCCGCGCGTTGCTTTTATCTCTTCTTTCAGTTCATCACTGCATGGCAGATTTTTCAGATCTTTATTTGTTAAGTCGGCTAACTCTGCCGCAACCTGCTCTGTCTGCTTAAACTGACGTTTCTTCTCTGACCTGCTTATATTTTCTGCCATAATTCCAGTGATATATATTTTAGGGATACGATAATTTAACTTCTTTTGCCCACCTTTACCAGTGGTGACTCAAACTCTTCCGGAGGTTCGTAGCCCAGTAGAGTAAATATGGTCGCTGCAATATTTGCCAGGCCGGGATTTTCCACTCCGGTCAGATCAAAACTGTTAGCGTTGTTATAATCCTTCACAATAAAGGGTACCGGGTTAAGCGTATGTGCAACCATTGGTGTGCGTTTACCATTTTTCTCTGTCCACATGCAATCAGCATTACCATGATCTGCGGTAATAACTGCAATACCGCCTGCTCTATGAATAGCTTTCAGCAGGCGCGAAAGACAAAGATCAACTGTTTCCACAGCGATACGAATAGCTTCCGGTACACCGGTGTGTCCTACCATATCGCAATTTGGATAATTGAGCCGGATAAATTTTGCTTCACCACGTTTCAGTTCAGCAATTACCTTATCGGTAATTTCCGCAGCTTTCATCCATGGTCTCTGGTCAAAAGGAATTTGATCGGAGAGAATTTCCTCATATTTCTCAAGCTTTTCATCGATATAACCTGATCGATTGCCATTCCAAAAATACGTTACATGTCCAAATTTCTGAGTTTCAGATATGGCATATGAGGAAACTCCGACAGCACAAAGATACTCGCTGAGGGTGTTCTCGATGACGGGAGGCTCAACAAGATAATTGGCAGGGATATGAGCATCACCATCATACTGCATCATTCCTGCATAAAACACATCCGGCCTGCGTATACGGTCAAACTCTTCAAATTGTTCAGCACTCTCTTCAAACGCTCGCGATATTTCTATTGCTCTGTCACCACGGAAATTGAAAAAGACAACTCCATCACCATCTTCAATTGTACCCACTGGTTTCCCGTTCTCGGTTATAACAAAGCTCTCCATGTACTGATCGGCCATTGCCGGGTCTTCGTCATAATACGTCTGTACGGCTTCAGAGCAACTTGAAAAAAAACGCCCATCACCGAGTACGTGTGCTTTCCAGCCATACTCAACAACTTGCCAGTTAGCGTTATAGCGATCCATAGTGGTTATCATCCGGCCTCCTCCTGAGGCGATACGATAATCACGGCCGTCTATCGATAAAGACTTCAGTTTATCCTCAAGCGGCACAATAAAATCAAGAGCACTTTTCGGGGCCACATCACGCCCATCAAGCAAGGCATGAATACGTACACTTTTTACGCCAGCCCTGGCACAGCCATCAAGAAGTGCATAAAGCTGATGAACATGACTATGAACGTTGCCATCTGAAACAAGACCTATAAAATGCAAAGTGCCACCGTTTTCGGCCCGCTTCATGAGCTGATCCCATGCGTTTCCTTTAAATACTTCTCCGGATTCCAAAGCAGCATTTACAAGTTTTGCGCCTTGTGCGAAGACCCGCCCAGCCCCGAGCGCATTGTGCCCTACCTCAGAATTTCCCATGTCTCCATCTGAAGGCAGGCCGACTGCAGTGCCATGAGCTTTCAGAGTGACCATCAGTTTTTCGTTGAAAAGTTCATCCAACTGTGGAGTATTCGCACTGAATATGCCATCCCGCTCATCGCGGGAACCTATACCTACGCCATCCATCACGATCATTACGACTGGCCCTGGAAAGGGTGTATAACCGGTAACTGGTTGCAAATGAAGAGGTGTCATAGTCACTCCAATACGGGATTAAAATTTATATTCTGCTCATGTTGCTGCAGCATCACTATGTATGTGAAATATGTTTCTACATTCGGGTAAAGACGGATATGTCACCCTCCTGCAGATTCCTGTAAATGGCAGTCAGAAATACCACAACCATTTCATTTTGTGCAACACACTATATCAGTCACACCGGATCGCAGTCACTGCGCCAAATATGCCGTCAAAAGAAAAATATAAGCACATTTTTAATGAACGGACAGAAAGAGTGACTATTATACTCTTTAAGCGACGAGTCACCAGCTGCAGAATCATTTTTTTTGGACCTGTTAATTTGGAAACAACTTTTCTTATCAGGCCCGACAAATGCCGCAACACCTTCGTAAAATTGAGTATATCTGCTTCACTGTCACAATGAGGCAGGTGTCATTTTGTGTCTTTATAAGTTGTTTTGAAGATTATGCGTGTGTTTTTTTCATTTATCAACGTTCGCAATTCTGCTATTGTCCACATACACATAATGAGGTGACAGAGTGCATTCTTTCCACGACTTTACATCATTTCGATCACTTACCACAATGTAACACATTCTCCTTGAGATAACGCCAGCAAATGGAAACACAGTTTACACCATCACCTCGCCTTGTATTCAAAATGATCCCTGAAAAGATTGATATGTTTACATCAATTTTACAGGCAGGGATTAAAATACCCACACATAACGGCAATTCAATCGGCGTCTTTCTCGAGGCACTTCCCGGTTTCACAGCTGATTATATTACTGACGCCATCCAGACTATTTTCTTAAACGGCACAGCTACAGATGATCTGGAAACCCCTCTTGACGGCCAAAATCCTGTGCTTGCCATATCTGCAGCAATGCCAGGCCTGGCCGGAGCAATTTTTCGCAAAAACAGCCTCCATGCTGCCTTACGGACAACCAAAAAAGATTCAGTGGTCGCATCAAAGTGCAGTCAGATAACAGTTACATTGAAATTATTTAATTCGATTGCACGCGACAGAGGCACGCAATTATTACATAATGGTATTGAAATCGACGCTGTAAATATCAGCCGATTCCTGGAAACCCGGAACACACTGCCAGCCCTTATTCACTCAATAACTCTTGGAGAAACCACTATTCCTGCAGATGAACTCCTCCAGGTACTCTCCTCGCTCAAGACAGTTCATCTCACCATAGTTCACTAATATGACAGCCTCAGAAAAAACTAAAGACATGCTGGGCCGTACCGGTCTTATTCCGGTCGCAGATGCAAGAAAAATCCTGCTTGACCGGCTTGCCGGAATCAGACCGGAAACAGAATGCGTACCGCTCTCTGAAGCACTGGATCGTATTTTGGCAGAACCTGTCAGTTCCAGAGAAAACATCCCCCCTCACCCGCGGTCTGTGATGGACGGTTTCGCCGTATCCGCGGCCGACACTTTCGGAGCCAGCGAATCAATGCCCTGTTACCTGCAGATTACGGGCAACGTGGCAATGGGGGAAATGCCCGAAGGCCGCATCAGCAAAGGTTGTTGTTTTCGTATTGCGACAGGCGGTTTTTTACCGGCAGGTGCAGATGCCGTGATCATGCATGAACACACCGTACCGGTTGATGAGACCATGATCGAGATTATCAAAGCTGGCGGCTCAGGCACCAATATTATTGGTATCGGCGAGGACATCAGAGAAGGCGAAGAAGCGCTTTCTGCCGGCCACATGCTTCGTCCCCATGACCTCGGACTCTTAGCTGCACTCGGTATGGATTTGGTAAAGGTCTATAAAAAGATACGAGTTGGAATTCTCTCCACCGGAGATGAAATTATTCCCCACACCGAAGCACCAGCGCCCGGTAAGATCCGCAATATAAACAGCATAGCTCTCGCAGGTCTTGTTCAGCGTGCCGGCGGATCTGTTCAGGATTACGGTATCGTTTCAGACCAGAAAGAAATTTTTTTCCCGACCATGCAAAAGGCTGTTGCTGAAAATGATATCGTGCTTTTTTCAGGAGGCAGTTCCGTTGGCGTACGTGATCTTGGAGAACAGGCCGTTGAGGCACTTGGCCCTCCCGGCATTCTGGTCCATGGCGTTAAACTGAAACCCGGAAAACCTGTACTTATCGGTTTGAGTGGCAACACTCCCGTCTTTGGTCTACCAGGCCACCCTGTTTCGGCCCTGGTTTGTTTCGACATGTTCGTCAAACCTACTATAGAAAAAATTTCAGGTGCTGCATCTTCTGAGGATACTGCCCGCGCTTCTGTCTCAGCTATCTTAGCCAGGAATATCAACTCTGCAGCCGGCAGGCTGGATCTTGTCCGTGTCCGTCTGCACAAAAATGCCAATAGCTTCATTGCCGAACCAGTGCGCGGCAGGTCCGGTGCAATATCGACTCTTTCCAGGGCGCATGGGTATTTCCTGATCGACGAGGAAAGCCAGGGTGTATCCCAGGATTCCACAATAGAGGTTTATTTATACACATGAGTAAACGTAACATATACGTCAAAAACACTCCGCTGACCGCTGCCCGTCACAAATGGACAGAGGCTCTCAAGCAGAGAGGCTTTTTCAGCACATTACTTTCAGAGGAAATTTCTGTTGATGACTGTCTTGGCAGAATTACTTCAGAACCTGTCTTTGCTCTCAGATCTTCACCGGCCCATAATGCCGCTGCAATGGACGGGATTGCAATCCATTTCAGCTCCGTAGCCTCAGCCAGTGAAGCATCTCCTGTAACCCTTTCTCTGGATCAGTTTCAGCAGGTCAACACCGGCAATGCAATACCCGAAGGGTTCAATGCTGTAATTATGATAGAGGATGTACATCTCTGCGAAGACGGACGTGTAGAGCTGCATACGCCTGCTACCCCGTGGCAGCATATACGAACCATTGGCGAAGATATTGTTGCAACTGAGCTCATCCTGCCGGAAGCGCACCATATCCGCCCTATCGACCAGGGAGCGATGCTGGCAACCGGTATCACCCAAATCAAAGTGCAGCGACGGCCGAAAGCAACAGTCATTCCAACTGGAAGCGAACTTATTCAGCCTGATGCTTCGCCCCGACCCGGTGAAATAATTGAATTCAACTCCCGCATCCTCTCCGGCTATCTGATCGAATGGGGGGCGGACGCCTCTCGATCACAACCTGTTGCCGATGATCCTGATGCACTTAAAGCAGCTCTGCTAAAAGCTGCCAGTGAAAATGACTTTGTCGTGTTGAACGCAGGAGCATCTGCAGGAACCCGTGACTTCAGTTCAAACGTGCTGGCTGAAATAGGTGAAGTAATAGTTCACGGTGTCGCCATAAAGCCCGGTAAACCTGTGATTCTCGCAATCATCGACAATACTCCTGTAATTGGTCTTCCCGGCTACCCTGTATCAGCGGTACTCACCATGCGTCTTTTCGTAAAAGAGATGCTCACCACGCTTTTCGGCCGTGAAATAGAAAATCATGGCTACACCGAAGCAATCATGTCCCGACCGGTACATTCAGCAATGGGGGTTGATGAATTTGTACGTATAACCCTCGGCAGAGTCGACAATAGTCTTATGGCAACACCTGCAGGCAAAGGAGCCGGTGCCGTAATGTCACTTGTCCGGGCAGACGGCCTGCTGACCATTCCAGCAGGCAGTGAAGGTGTCGGAGCAGGCGAAAAAGTATCTATCGAGTTACTGCGACCCAAGACTGAAGTCGATGCCACTCTGGTTTTCATTGGTAGTCATGACAATATCCTCGACCTGCTGGCCAATCAGCTGCATCGTGAACGGCCACTGACCCGTATATCTTCCGCCCATGTCGGTTCTATGGGCGGAATCATGGCAATCAGGCGCAATGAAGCTCATCTGGCCGGTTGCCATCTGCTTGATGAGAAGACTGGGGAGTACAATATCTCCTTTATCAAGCTACTGCTCCCCAACACTCCTCTGCAACTTGTTAATCTCTGCTATCGTGAACAAGGATTGATAGTTCCTAAAGGTAATCCGAAAAAAATCTTCGGATTCGAGGATATGATCAAACACAGTCACACGTTCATCAATCGTCAAAACGGAGCAGGGACAAGACTGCTCACAGACAAGCTCCTTGCCGATCTCGGAATTTCACCAGCACAGCTTGTCGGGTATGACCATGAAGAATACACCCACATGAGTGTCGCGGCTGCCGTTGCCAACGGCGGTGTTGATGCCGGCATGGGTATACGGGCTGCGGCCGTCGCCCTCGGTCTCGATTTTGTACCTGTAACAGAAGAACGTTACGACCTTATTGTTCCCAATGCGTATCTGAATGACCCAAAAGTAGAGAAAGTGCTCCATCTTATCCGCACCTGCGGGGAACTGCACCAGAAGATACTCTCTTTAGGCGGTTATAACTTAAGAGATGCGGGAAAAATCATGTATGAACAAGATTAGCTGAAGACGGCTAATACGTTACATAAAATACACCTTAACAAGGTTACCTGGACAGGGTAAATTATCCACACCCACACGTAGGAGGTAGTACATGAAGGACAGAATTTTTCGGGTAAATCTCACAGACCTGACGACAAGTGTTGAAGACGTTCCCGAGGCATGGGCCGGTCATGGCGGTCGCGGTCTTACTTCGACCATCATCGCTGCAGAGGTTGATCCTACCTGCCATCCGCTCGGACCGAATAACAAACTGGTTTTCGCACCCGGTCTGCTTTCCGGGACAGTTGCCGCCAACTCCGGCCGTATGTCAGTCGGCGGAAAAAGCCCACTGACCGGCACCATCAAAGAAGCTAATGCTGGCGGAACATCTGCTCAGCTACTTGCCCGTTGCGGCTGTAAAGCACTGATTCTTGAAGGTCAGCCCAAAGCTGATACATGGTACAGCCTTGCTGTTACCCCTGAAGGAGTTACCATCAGTGAAGAAGCTGAACTGATCGGCAAAGGTAACTTCGCCGTTCTGGAGTCACTCGCAACCCGCACTGAAGACAAACCTGCAGTCATCTGTATCGGACCTGCCGGCGAAATGAAAATGGCCTCCGCCAATATCTCCGTTAAAGATCCTGACGGCGGTATCCGTTCCAGTGGTCGTGGTGGACTCGGCGCTGTAATGGGCTCCAAACGTGTTAAGTTCATAACTGTTACCCCGGGTGATGGCAAAGTCGCGATAGCTGAGCCAGATAAATTCAAGGAAGCAAACAGAACTTTCGCCAAATCACTCGTTGATCATCCGGTCAGCCAGGCTCTCGGTCAGTATGGTACCAACGTTCTCGTTAATATCATCAACGAGTCCGGTGGACTTCCTACCAGAAACTTTACTCAGGGCCAGTTCGCAGGCCATGAAAAAATTTCCGGCGAAACCATGCACGACACCATCAAAGAACGTGGTGGTAAAGTTAAACATAACTGTCATGCCGGATGTGTTATTCAGTGCTCCCAGGTGTATAACGACCTGAAAGGTGAAAAACTCACTTCCGGTTTTGAGTATGAATCTATCTGGGCACTTGGTGCTGACTGTTGCGTTGACAACCTTGATCAGATTGCTGAAGCTGACAATATCATGGATGATCTCGGTATTGACAGTATCGAAACTTCTGTTGCTTTTGGCGTCGCGATGGAAGCAGGCGTACTTGAGTTTGGTGACGGTGCCGGCGTTCTCCGTATCTTAAAAGACGACGTTGCAAGCGGTACCGGCCTTGGCCGAATCATCGGAAACGGCGCAGGTTCAGTCGGCCGCGCTTACGGTGTAACCCGTGTACCTGTTGTGAAGAATCAAGCTATTCCTGCATATGATCCCCGTGCAATCAAAGGTATCGGTATCACCTATGCAACATCTACCCAGGGTGCCGATCATACCATGGGCTACACCATCGCCACCAATATCTTAAATGTTGGTGGTGCTGTTGATCCACTCAGCAAAGAAGGTCAGGTTGAGTTATCCAGAAACCTGCAGATTGCCACCGCTGCTATCGACTCTACCGGCATGTGCCTGTTCATTGCCTTTGCAGCCCTTGACAATGAGCAATGTCTGCCGTCACTGATCGATCTGATCAATGCCCGTTTTGGTATTGCTCTGACAGCTGATGATGTTACCAATCTTGGTAAATACATTCTGAAAACTGAAAGAGAATTCAACTTGAAGGCTGGATTCACTAATCTTGATGACAGACTTCCCGAATTTTTCTACACCGAGGCTGTGGCACCACACAATGTGGTATTCGACTTCTCCGGTGAGGAAATCGATACTTTCTGGAATTTCTAAATGATACATGTGAAGGTAAAGCTCTTTGCCTATTTCAGGGAAAACAGATTCCGGGAAGAAGACAGAGATCTCGCTGAACATACCAGGGTCATGGACATAGTCGATGGCCTTGGCATCGACAGGGATGAAGTTGGGGTGCTTATGATTAACTCACGCCACTGTTCTTTTGAAACAGAACTACAGACAGGTGACATACTTGCCATCTTTCCTGTTATTGGCGGAGGCTGAGTTTCCGTTTTTCTCCTGGCGGAAATTATCGTATTACATATTAATGACACAAACTTTCTGGCGGAGGCAGTCACCTGTCCTCCGCCAGAACACCTCAAACGACAAGCATAATTCGCATAAACGCCCAAGAACGCACCCGCCTTCCCCTCAAGTATCCTTTTTTACGTAACAATCAACTTGCCCAACACGATGCCCACATGTTAAATTGTCGTACTGCACATTTCTGGCAGAGAACTCACATATACGGAGAAGTGTACTCTTATGGAGTCTGTACGTGCAAGCATCGTTGACAGCAGAAAGACATCAGCAAACGAAGATATTTTTATCACATGCCTGCAAGACCTTGTTGCCCAACACGGTGAGGGTGTGTTCCCGGTTATATTCAACACCCTTACGACTTTGGATTTGCCACTTTCTACAGCCAAAGAATACTGGGAAAAAGTCCTTTTACATCGTAACACACTCATCTCAACCCTCGGCCGTAACGTTGACCTGATCACAGCAATAAGTGATTTTCTTCATTTATACACCAAGCTCCTGCCTGAGAGCCGACTTGTTGATTCTGGTACATTTGATCGTTTTATTACCGAAACTACCCATGACAATCTCACTGGCCTCTTCAATCGTCCACATTTTGATGAGACATATGAACAGCAGGTATCTCTCGCCAAGCGATATTACACCGATCTGTCGATACTCTTTCTGGACATTGATGATTTTAAAGAGGTCAATGATACACTGGGACATATCGCAGGGGATGTTGCCCTGCAAAAGGTAGCTGCAATTATCAAAGCGGCAAAACGTGAAAGTGACATCGCAGCCCGCTACGGCGGAGAAGAGTTTGTGCTTCTCATGCCGCACACACCGAACGCCAATGCTTTTACTTTTGCAGAACGTATTCGAAAAGAAATAGAACAGACAGAAATTCTCTTTAAGAATTACACCTTCAAACTCACCATAAGTGGCGGACTCGCTTCATTTCCCCTCAACTCGACTGATCCTAAGAATCTGCTTTCTATGGCGGATAGCGCACTGTATCTCGCAAAAGGCGCAGGGAAAAACGTAATTTCCAGGTTTAAACAGGAGCAACGGAGGTATCTGCGCGTCCAGATGAATAAACCTGTACTGATTACCGATCTCGACTTCAGTAATGGCCATGTGTCCTCTGCATTGAGTAAGGATATCTGCATAGGCGGCATACTTCTCGAAAATGACAGCCCCTTAGAACTGGGCAGCTTTCAAAAAATGAGTGTACCTCTGAATGGCTCTCATCCGCTGCTCCTCTTCGGGAAAGTCGTGCGTGTTGAACAACACGGCCCCGAAAAATATAACATCGGAATGAGTTTCTCTTTTAAGGAAATGGAAAAACAAGCTAGCAGTGAAATAGCTAACCTCCTAAAAGGAAACAATAATTTACAATCTCGCTTACCACAATTCTTCCCCGCAGTGTGAGTCATAGCCGCAGCCTCACTCTTCTTTCTTCTACAAATGCGAAATTCCTGCTGATCTTCATTTCTGCTGATGGTAAGCTATGAGATACTAAACTCTCCTTATTTGAAACTGTTAACTCTCTTTTATGGAGTTGCTCATGAAAAAGACTGTTCATGTTATTGTCGAAGGGCGCGTACAGGGTGTCTTTTTTCGTGATTATACGCACCGTCAGGCAGGCCGTCTTAAGTTGAAAGGCTGGGCCGGCAATTTACCTGATGGCTCAGTTGAGATTGTACTCTCTGGTCCGCAAGAGAAAGTTGACGCCATGATAGAGTGGTTGCAGGTAGGTTCGCCACTTTCCGCAGTCGTATCTGTGAATGTGGAAGAAATACTGCCGACTGAAGAACTACATTCATTCACTATTCGATACTGATCCGGGAAACCCATGTTGCTTGATATCGCCAACCTTAACCTCTGGTTTGGATCTGACACTTCAACCGGAGACCGCAGTCGTACGCAGGTGCTGCGAGATGTTTCCCTGCAGATTGCAAAACACCAGATAGTCGCCCTGGTTGGTGAATCGGGTTCAGGAAAATCAGTTACAGCCCTATCAGTTCTGCGATTACTTGATGAAAGTAGCGAAGTATACACCAAAGGTGCAATTCAATTTGATGGTCTTGACATCCTAACCCTGTCACGGGATGAAATACGTTCCATTCGGGGCAACCGGATCGCCATGATTTTTCAGGAACCGATGACTTCACTGAATCCTGTATACAGTGTTGGCAACCAGATGGTGGAACCTCTTATGCTGCATCAAGCCCTCACCAGGCATGAGGCGGAAAAAGAAGCAATCCGGCTTCTGGACCGCACAGGAATTGAGGAACCAGCAGCCAGGTTACAGGTTTTCCCTCACCAGCTTTCAGGTGGCCAGCGTCAGAGAGTTATGATTGCCATGGCCCTGGCCTGTAAGCCGAAACTGCTCATTGCGGATGAACCGACTACAGCGCTAGATGTTACTATCCAGGCACAGATTCTCGGTCTCATGCAGGATCTTCGTGAAGAATTCGGCATGTCGGTCATGCTCATTACACATGACCTTACTCTGGTTCGCAAAGTTGCTGAAGATGTCTACATTATGAAAGATGGTCGTATAGTCGAATCCGGCAAAACATCGGCGGTACTTAATCATCCGCAAGAAAAGTATACACAGCACCTTATATCATCGGTGCCGGACAGCGCTCCCGAGCCCAAAGAGTCTTCACAGATACTTCTGCAGACGACGAACCTGAATTGCATTTTCCACCTCAACACCGGCTGGATCCACCCGTTTAAACGAAAGAAGCAGGTAATTACAGCAGTAGATAATGTCAGTTTCAGCCTGCAACAGGGGACTACCTGTGGCATTGTGGGCGAATCCGGCTCCGGAAAAACCACCCTCGCTTTGGCTATTTTAAAACTCATACGTAGCAAAGGTGTGATATTTTTTGATGACACAGATTTACAAACCCTCTCTAATCGAGAAATGCGCTCTCTCCGTAGCGAGATACAGATTGTTTTTCAGGATCCATATTCATCACTGTCACCACGTCTTTCAATTTACCAGATCATTGAAGAGGGATTGAAAATACATTTTCCCGATCTAGATAGTAAGCAGCGAAATGACAAAGTGTATGAAGCTTTACGTGAAGTAGGCCTTGAACCGGAAATGGCCTGGCGTTATCCACATGAATTCTCTGGAGGACAGAGGCAGCGCATTGCCATCGCCAGAGTAATAGTTCTGAAACCCAAACTACTGATTCTCGACGAACCGACCTCAGCGCTGGACGTAACAATCCAGGCACAGATCATTCAGCTCCTTCAGGATCTACAGACTCGCTACAATATCAGCTATCTCTTTATATCCCATGACTTGCGGGTCATCCGTGCCATATCTGACTCAATTGCTGTCATGCAGCATGGCAGGATCGTGGAGGCAGGTCCTGCCCGGGAGATTTTTGCAGCACCCGAGCAGGAATATACCAAAACGCTATTTGCCGCAGCGCTTTAACAGATAGTCTACGCTTCGCTTTCTTCCAGATGTTTTTCGCGGCATCGATCACCGCTGATATCATCTTTAAACAGGGAATATCCACGTTCCATTGCACAAAAATCACCACACATAGTGCAGGTCTTTTCATTTTCCGGAGTACGGCTTTTGCGGATCTCTTTAGCCTGTTCAGGGAACATCAGCAGCTTAAAGTGGTCTTCCCAGGCACTGTCCCGTCTCGCCAGAGCCACTCTCTTCTCCTGCTCTCTTCTCTCAGGGTATTTGGCAATATCACCGATCCTCGCCGCAAGTCGTGTAGCCCGCACACCTTCACGGACATCCTGCTCATTCGGCAGAGCCAGATGCTCAGCCGGAGTTATATAGCAAATCAAATCCGCTCCGTGACGGGCTGAATTCGCTGCGCCGATTGCTGCAGTGATATGATCGTAACCGGCACCGGAATCCGCTGGCAGAGGACCAAGCACATAATACGGCGCTCCCCCGCTCATTGCTTTTTCGAGCATGATATTTCCTGCAATCTCATCAAGCGGCACATGTCCCGGACCTTCGACCATCATCTGGCAGCCCATCTCACGGCCAAGCTCTGCCAGTTCACAGTTGATGATCATCTCAGCCATCTGCGCCCGGTCATGACTGTCATGAATTGCGCCGGCCCGGATTCCGTTGCCGAGTGAAAGCACTGCATCATATTTTTTCATCAGTGCACACACCCTGTCAAACTGCTCATACAGCGGATTTTCCCGTTTATGATATTCCATCCAGGAAACCATAAATGTTCCACCCTTAGAGACCAGCCCACCATACCTGAAACCCTGTTTTCTCAGGCGCTCTATCGAAAACTGATTGATACCGCAATGAATGGCCATAAAAGAAATACCATCCTCGAGCTGACGTTCTATCAACTCGAAAAGATATTCACTATCAAGCTTATTCGGGTTCCTGTATTTTTTTGATGCTTCTGAAAAAGCCTGATACAACGGCACATTTCCAACAGGAAGGTTTACCTCGCGCAAAACAGCTTTACGGATCGCATCGAGATCACCACCGGTTGACAACTCCATAAGCGTATCCGCTTTCTCTTCCTCGGCTGCCCTGGCCTTCTGCATCTCTAACTCTACCGAATGAATATCAGAAGAAGTGCCGATTGAGGCGTTCACTTTGGTGCGCAATCCTTTACCAATAGCAACTATATTCTGATCGGGTCGACCGGGATGACAGGGCATGACTATATGGCCATATGCCAGCCCGTCTCTGATCCACTGCTCTGAAACACCTTCAGCTGCTGCCGCTTTTTTCATCTGCGGGGTAATAATACCTTCACGTGCAAGTTCCAACTGCGTTTTCATAACCGCTCCTGTAGATAATAGCCTGCATTGTCCTCGGGCATAAAAAAAGTCCGTACCACGATAATACTCGTAGTACGGACTTTTCTTGGACAATAAAGTCTTTATCTCATTCAGGCAGGTCTTCTGACTCGCGGATCACTCTCGGACTGCGCCTTCCCGACTATTCCTCTTACAAGAGCAGCAGTCAGTGACATCATGCAGTCGTCGTCCCCGCATACAGCGCCGGCCCAACGCTACGGATTCCCACCGTATTCCCTTTTCACTTTCTTTTCATTGACAAGAAAGCACCTGAACGAGTTCTCAGTTCTGTAACCCCCAGATATTATCTCAATTATTGATTGTTGTAAAGAATCCTTTCTACCTTTTTCGGTAGCGGATTGAGATGACGTCCCTACTGTTATACAGTATTATATGCGCTGGATGTATTCATCCAGCGTGGATTTCCCATGAAAAATGTGTCACTCTCAAGATGAATATTTCATGGATAACCCTATCCGAAAGAACTGTATGACACCAGCAGGTCGAGCTGTAAAGATCATCTGATCTGCTTTCATTTTCAATTACGTATCAGCTATTTTCGTTTTTTATGTTCCCTCAGGATTTTCTCACGTCTATCCCACATTCTCCCGGTGTCTATCTGATGCTCGACCGGAAATCCACAGTTCTTTATGTGGGTAAAGCCAAAGATCTCTTTAAACGGCTTTCGTCTTATGCACGCCATCAGGGGGCCGACCACAACAAGACCAGAATAATGCTGACGCATGTGGTCAAAGTTGACACCATTATTACCAGAACTGAAAAAGAAGCCCTTATCCTTGAAGCTTCACTCATCAAGAAACACAAACCCAAATACAATATCATCCTGCGTGATGATAAAAACTACCCGTTTATAAAAGTTAGCGTTCAGGAGGAATGGCCACGGGTTATGATGTCTCGGCGCAGAAAAAAGGATGGTGCACGATATTTCGGCCCTTACTCCTCCTCTTCAGCAATGTGGTCAACCTTAAAGCTTATCGCCACCCTTTTTCCACTGCGAAAATGCAAAGGCGGCAAACTCCAGGCGAGAAAACGCCCATGTCTGAATCACCAGATGGGCAAATGCCTCGCCCCCTGCGCCGGAGCTGCTGATGCCCGACTCTATAAACAGCATGTAGACAGTGTTATCATGATTCTGGAAGGTAAAAATAAAGATCTTATTAAACGGCTTTCTCTTCAAATGCAGGAAGCCAGTGCAGTGCTCGACTTCGAACAGGCAGCCATACTGCGTGACCAGATCAACTCTCTCGAACGAACACTTGAAAAGCAAGTGGCTTCTGCCCACCAGACTAACGATCAGGATGTTATCGGATTTACCAGGAAAGATGCCGCGGTTGCTATCGCTCTGCTCTTCATTCGCAACGGGCTCATCAGCGGCAGTCGCACCTTTTTTCTGGAAGATCCGTACGGCGACGATGCAATCATTCTCGCCCAGGTTCTCAATCAGTTCTACGATCAGGACAGCTACCTACCAAAAGAAATCCTCCTGCCGTTTGAACCGGATGATTTTAACTTGATCAGTGAAAATTTGAATGATCTGAAAGAAGCAAAACTCACCATGATTATACCTCAGCGGGGAGATAAGCTGAAACTGATAGACATGGCCTGCGCCAACAGCGATCAGGTTTTTGCAGAGAGAAAAAAGAAGGAACAATCCTGGGATTCGCTTTCACGTACAATTCAGCATAAACTCCATTTACAGCGTGTTCCCGAACGAATAGAGTGTCTCGATATCTCAAACATCAGTGGCAAACAGGCCGTCGGCTCTCTGGTCTGTTTTGAGAAGGGCGAACCCGCCACTTCACGATTTAGACATTACAAAATTCGAACCATCGACGGCCCCGATGATTACGGCATGATGCGGGAAGTATTGCAACGTCGTTTACGTCGGGGCATGGAAGAGAAAGACCTGCCGGATCTCTTCATTGTTGATGGCGGCAAGGGACAGTTGAATATGGCGCTCGGGGTTGCTGACGAACTCGGCATCAGAGAAGAAATCGACTGGATCGGTATCGCCAAGGAAAAGCAGGAGGAAGGTGAGAAACTCTATAAGCCCGGCCGGAAAAACCCAATATTGCTGCCGGCCCATAACCCGGTGCTTCTTTATATGATGCGCATCCGCGATGAATCACACCGTTACGGCGTAACCTTTCACCGCAGACTACGCAACAAATCAGCTTTTCACTCTGAGCTTGACCACATCCCGGGCATCGGTCAGGAGCGTAAAAAACGACTCCTGAAACACTTCGGCAGCCTGAAACAGGTGCGGCAGGCGCTACCTGAAGAACTGATGGCAGTTGAAGGTATAGGTGACGAACTTGCTATACATATTCACGAACACTTTCATCCTCAGGTAGTATAATCGCTGCTTTACTGTCAACAAAAACCAGGCTTTGTTCAGTGGCTAGTACAGCTATTGCCAGCAAATAAAGTCTGGTTTTTTTATTGAGTGGTTCAGAATGCCACCATCCAAGTACCTACCGGCTTAACACCAGAGAATCCAGTTTCGTTCCGTT
>JBFHGS010000063.1:0-23004 GCA_041582995.1 Desulfopila sp.
CTACCGGATCAACCGCATCGACCAGCATTTCCACTTCGGTAACACCTGTGCGCTGCAGTTTGTCGGCGTATTGAAGGCCACCGATACCAAGTGTGCGGACGATTATTTTAAGATCCGGAAAGTTGTCTTTCAGTAGTTGTAGAGTTGCAAGAGTTGGTTCGATGTCAGCAAGCGGATCACCGGGACCATAGATCAGCGCACTATCAGTCAACGAACCTTTGGCGCCGAGTTCAGAAACAATCCGGACCGCTGTTTGTGGCGTGATATGCGTCTCTTTTTTTCCATTCAGCGGGCCGAAACGTATCCGATGATTAATACGGGGAGCTACAGGCAACTGAATAATGCCAGGATGTGGATCCGGTCCGATACATATCTGTTCATTCCCAATCGCGGTTCTGTTCATCGTGGTGACCTCTCTTTGGCTTTCCGGACTGTTCTTGTTGCACTGGGAAACTGAGAGTGTACCGTAGCGACACGCAACAGCAGCGAAGATGTCATTGCAGCACACTCTCAGGAGTTTTAATAGACGAGTTCGAATTTCTCTTCAGGGTTGTCACGATCAAGGCGATCAAGCAGCACGCCAAGAATCTTTTCGAGCATCCTGATGCCGCCTTTATAGCCGACAGTCGGGAAGTACTGGTGTCCCTGCCGATCAAGGATCGGGAATCCCCAGCGTACCAATGGGATATCTTCATCCCGGGCAATATATTTGCCGTAACTATTGCCGATCAGAACATCTACAGGGTCGTTCTTGATCCACTGGTGGAGCAGGAACATATCGCCAGCAGCTTTAACGTTGACCTCGAACGGCATTCCTGCTGTGATTTCCCTGATCCGGGTTTCGAACTTCTTGCCAGGCGTACCGGTAACGATATGTACAGGACACATATCAATAGAAACCAGGAATTCGGTCATGGCGATAAGCTGATCAGGATCGCCGAATATAGCTACTTTCTTATGATAGAAATACTGATGCATATCTGAGATCAGATCTACTAACTGTCCTCGTTCTGCTGCCACTTCGTCTGGAACTGTGGTGCCGCAGACTTTACGCAGAGCATCTACAAACCGGTCTGTCGCCTGGAGGCCAAAAGGCATATCAAGAACTGAACAGGGAACTTTACACTTTGTGTCGAGCAGTCGGGCTGCGTCAGCAGAGCACCATTCGCCGAGGGCAAGAGTACCGATTGCATCGCCGCTGGCTTTAATGTCCTCGATGGGAGTACCACCATCCGGAAACATTTTGTACTCGCCGGTCAAAGGACCGTTCAGTACGCCGGCTGTGTCCGGAAACATGGTAATCTTCACTCCGACCATGGCGGCGAGTCGTTTGATCTCCTCCATGTCGGAGGGTTCAACCCAGCCGGGTATGATGTTGACTTTACCGTTTTTCTTGCCGGATTTTACAGCCAGCCCGGCCATGGCTTTCACCATATTTGAGAAACCGGTCACATGGGAGCCAACGTAGCTTGGAGTTGGGGCACCGAGAACAGTTTTGCCTTCCGGTACCTTTTTCTCTTTGATCGCCTTGTCGAATATCTGTGGCAGATCGTCACCGATAGTTTCGGAAAGACAGGTTGTGTGTACTGCAATTACTTCCGGTTCGTACACTGTAAAAATATTGTTAATTGCCTGCAGTAGGTTGGCCTGACCACCGAAAACGGAGGCTCCTTCAGTAAAAGAACTGGTTGCTGCTGAAACTGGCTCTTTATAGTGCCTTGTCAGAGTAGATCTGTGATATGCGCAGCAACCCTGGGAACCGTGGCTATGGGGCAGACATCCTTTAATGCCGAGGGCCGCATACATGGCTCCGATAGGCTGGCAGGTTTTTGCCGGATTAATCATCAGAGCTTTTCGCTCTGTTATTTCTTCAGGTGTGTGTTTTAATAGCATGTCGATACCTTCTTTAACCAATTGAACTTATTCCCAAACATACGTTGCGGATAGCTCGGGGTTCTCCTGCCATGGTGCTTTCATGTAACTCCACACCCTGCTGTTGACCAGTCTGTCGATTTCTTTATAGAAGTTGACAGCCCCGACAAAGCCCGCATATGGACCACCTGAATCGTAGCTGTGTAGCTGTTTCATCGGAATCCCGAGTTTCTGGATGGAGAATTTCTCCTTAATTCCAGCACAGAATAGATCTGGTTTCATCAATTCTACGAGTTTCTCAGCCTCATACTGGTTGAGGTCATCTACAATGAAGGTGTCTTTCTCCATGTCAGGGATGATTCCACCGTAATCCTTGAACTCGAAACCAGCGCTCTCCAGAGCTTGAATTTCTTCTGGCGTCTTGCGTGGTTTATAGAGCTCTGGGTGTGGCTCAACCTCAATTTCCTCAATGTTACGGCTGTCGGCATCTACTTTCAGGTTAGGAATAACATGACGTCCTTCATAGTCGTCGCGATGGCCGAATTCATAACCTGCAGAGATAGTCTTCATGCCCATTTCATTAAACAGTTCCTGGTAATGATGGGCACGCGATCCACCGACGAAAATCATTGCAGTCTTCCCGGTTGTACGTGGCAGAACGTCTTTACAGGCAGCTTCCACTGCTGGCATTTCTTCAGCTATAACTTTCTCTACCGTATCGATAAGTTCCTGGTCGCCGAAATATGCTGCTATCTTGCGCAGCGATTTGGCAGTGGCCTCAGCGCCGATAAAATTAATCTTGATCCATGGAATGCCATATTTAGTTTCAAGCATGTCCGCCACGTAGTTGATAGACCTGTGGCACATGACACAGCTCAGATCAGCCTGGTTGGCAGAGGCAAACTGGTCGTAAGTCGAGTTCCCTGAAAAGGTTGCAATATTTGTGATTCCACATTTTTTCAGGACCCGATCAATTTCAAAACCGTCACCGCCGATATTATACTCGCCCAGCAGGTTGATTTTGTATTTATCGGTTTTCTCGGTTTCGCTTTTACCAACAAGATGAGTGAACACCTGATTATTGGCAATATGGTGACCTGCTGACTGAGAAACACCTTTGTATCCTTCACAACTGAAAGCAAAAACGTTGCAGTCGCCGAATTTTTCTTTCATTTTTCGTGCTACTGCGTGGATATCATCACCAATGAGGCCCACCGGACATGTGGCAAAAATTGCGATAGCTTTCGGATGAAACAGGTCGTAGGCTTCCTGAATGGCCGCTGCCAGCTTTTTTTCACCACCAAAAATGATGTCTGAATCCTGCATGTCTGTCGACATACAATAATTGATGAAGTTTTCGTTCTTTTCTCCGCTGGCGCTCGTCTGATTACGTCTGGTCAGCCATGCGTAAAAACTGCAGCCGATCGGACCATGCACCAGGTTGACAATGTCACTGGTGGGTCCCATGATAACACCCTTGCAGCCTGCATATGTACAGCCACGCATGGTAATTATGCCTGGGATGGTACGGACGTTGGCGGTGATTTCCGGTGTGCTGTTTTCCAGTGCTTCATTTATGAGTATCTGCTTGGCACGCTTACGAGCGACCTTCGGCGGATACTTTTCGAGTAACTTTTCTTTTATGTCAGTGGGACTCCACTGCACAAGTTTCTGTGCTTTTCCCATGTCTATCTCCTCAAAAGGACAGATGTGTTATGTAACAGGATCTGTCCCGATTGTGTTGATGGTCTATCTGTGAATCCTTGAGGCTGTTTAACGCTCATCAGGATCAGGTAATGGATTTGACACCCTTCTCACCGGTACGTACCCGAACCGAGTCTGCGATGGGTAAAACAAAAATCTTGCCGTCACCAGGTTTGCCGGACTGGTTAACCTTGATGATGGCCTCCACTACTTCGTCCACCTGATCATCTTCGATTACAGCGGTGACCATCCGTTTGGGATACAGCTTACCTTTTTCACCAAGTAGTTCAGCCGCTTCCTCGTAGCCTTTCTTCACACCTTCAAGAAGTTGCGGGTTAACGAATCCAACCCCTCTTCCCTGTGCTTCGTGAGCAAAATAGGCAGCGATTCCAGCATCTGAAAGAGCTCTCTTGGTGCGGTTCATCATATTCATACGAACAACCGCAATTACCTCTTTCATGCTGCTACCTCCTCGGCGGACTCCTTGACTCCGGAGCTGATAGTGTAGACATCTTCAACCTCGGTGACGAAAATCTTACCGTCACCGAATGCACCTTTGGTACCCGATCGTGCAGCGCTCATAATGGTGTTTATGACGAAATCTTTATCCTGCTCCTTAACGACACTCATCAGCATGGCTTTGGGAATCTCATCGTACGTGACTTCGCCTATTTTGATGCCGCGCTGTTTACCGCGGCCGGCAACTGAGTACTTGGTTACTGCTGGGAAACCCGCATCCATAAGTGCTGCAAGGACATCATCTGCTTTTTCCGGTCTGACAATAGCTCTGATCATGATCATCATAGTAGTTCTCCTGTATCTATTCGTAATTACGCTTCCATCAGGCCGTAATCGAGAAGCAGCTTCTCAAGTTCTTCAATTTCAAGAGGTTGTGGGACCACAAACATCTTGTTTTCATCAATTGCTTTCGCGAGACCGCGGTATTCATTTGCCTGTGGAACATCAGGGTTCCACTCGATGACTGTTTTTCTGTTAATCTCTGCCCGCTGAACGTCGTTGTCGCGAGGGACGAAATAGATCATCTGGGTGCCAAGTTTTTTGGCTAACTCTTCGATCATTTCTTTTTCGTTATCAACATTTCGAGAGTTGCAGATCAAGCCACCCAGACGGACGCCACCGGACTGAGCAAACTTCATAATACCTTTGCAGATGTTGTTAGCCGCATACATAGCCATCATCTCGCCGGAGCAGACGATGTATATCTCTTCAGCTTTGCCATCGCGGATAGGCATAGCAAAACCACCGCAAACAACGTCACCGAGAACATCATAGAATGCGTAGTCGAGTCCCTCGCTTTCCTCATAGGCACCCAGAGATTCAAGCATATTGATTGATGTGATAATTCCCCTGCCTGCACAGCCAACACCAGGTTCCGGGCCACCAGATTCAACTGCCCATGATCCGCCGTATGCAGCTTTTCTGATATCATCAAGTTCCACGTCCTCACCTTCCTCACGGAGTGTATCGAGAACTGATTTCTGAGCCAGTCCACCAAGCAGCAGACGAGTGGAGTCCGCTTTAGGGTCACAGCCTACTACCATGACTTTTCGGCCCATTTCGGCGAGGCCAGCTACTGTGTTCTGAGTTGTTGTGGATTTGCCAATACCGCCTTTTCCGTAGATTGCCACCTTTCGCATTGTAATCTCCTTGTGCAGATGAGTAGTTCTTCATGACAGCTGCAATGTTCCGTTTCGTCTGTTCTGTAAAGTGTCAGTTGAAGACGGTCAGCTGCTGATGCGATCTGTTGCGCTCTCTATCGCAAGGCTTGTGCCATTTTGCAAAACATAATTAAAAATGTGTAAATACAGTAGTATATGGGTGTAAATGTTGTTTTGGTGAGTAGTTCGAACTCTATGGCGGAACATTTCTGTTTTGTTGAAAAAATACAAAAATGTCATCAAATGACAAATGTAACCAGGGTAAGAATTGTAGGTAAAAGTGGCCATTTGTGGTGGTTGGGAAAAGCTTACAAAAATGTGCAGGCTTGGGGCGGGTGAGTGATGATTAGCCCTCATATAATAGATTGTTGTCACATGTGTTGTTGGTATATAGTACTGATAATATTCAGTAAAACATCGATGTTTTTTGTTTGAGATAAAGGTGGATCGAAAATTGCTATGTGTATATTAGATACTTATGTTAGCAATTCAAAAATTCAGCATAGTAACAGGGGAACAATGATGGATAATAGTGTGTCGAGCCTTTTACAGAGGAAGGAATTGACTCGGGGACTGGAGCTTCTGGCCCTGCATAGGATAACAAAGCTCATTGGTACAGCGGTTGATCTTGATACAACGTTGTCTTCTATACTCAAAGTTCTGCATGAGACCATGCGTATGCAGAGGGCTACACTGCTGTTGCTCGATAAATTGACGCAGCGGCTAATAATTAAGGTGAGCTGTGGACTGACTGTAGAGGAAGAATTGCGTGGGGTGTATAAGCCCAATGAAGGCGTCTACGGTAAGATATTTCAGACGAAAGCTCCCTTTGTGGTTCCCGATATCTATAGTGAGCCATTATTTCTGAACAGAACGGGAGCACGTCCTCAGTTCAGTAAGGATCGACTGTCTTTTCTGGGGGTACCTGTCCTGATGCAAGGTAATCCTGTCGGGGTTCTCAGTGTAGACAGGCTTTTTGGTCCGGATGTATCTTTTGAGGAGGACGTACGATTTCTCACCGTTTTAGCAACGCTCATCTCTCAGTTTATAACGTTACATGAAGAGATAGAGCGAAAAGAAGCACGGCTTCAGGAGGAAAATCGATCATTGAAAGCCAAGCTGCATAGTTTGCATGACGGGCATTATATAATAGGTCACTCCAAACCGATGCGGGAGGTATATTCGATTATCGAGAAAATAGCCCCGAGTTCCGTGACCGTTCTACTGTTGGGGGAATCCGGTACCGGTAAGGAGTTGGTCGCCAGGGCAGTTCATGAATCTGGAAGCCGGCGCGATAAGCCATTTATCAAAGTGAACTGTGCCGCGCTGCCGGAGACTCTGCTTGAAAGCGAGTTGTTTGGTCACGAGCGAGGCGCATTCACAGGCGCTCATGCAACCAGGCCCGGGCGGTTTGAGTTGGCGAACAATGGAACCATCTTTCTTGATGAGATTGGTGAGATGCCCCTGTCGCTGCAGGCTAAAATGTTACGAGTGTTGCAGGAAAAACAGTTTGAGCGTATTGGGGGAAGCAAAACCTTTGATGTAGATGTCCGGATCGTTGCTGCAACGAATGTGGGCCTTGAGCAGGCAGTTGAAAAAGGTACGTTCAGAGCTGATCTCTACTACCGACTGAATGTTGTACCGATTGTGCTGCCTCCTTTGCGGGAACGAATGGATGATATACCTCTGTTGCTAAATCACTTCCTCAGTATGAGTAACCAGAGGAATGGTAAGTCACTGATGTTAACATCAGATCTGCTCGATTTTCTCATTGATTATCCATGGCCCGGGAACGTACGTGAAATGCAAAATATGGTTGAACGTATGGTTATTCTTGCCGAAGGGGATCGCCTCACACTGGCGGATGTCAGCCCGAGCGTGCTGGCCTGGAAAGAGAGTGTTCCCCCACCCACACAACAGGGGCGCGACGTGATGTCAAATGCGCCAGCGGCGGCTGCTGTTGCCTCTGAGGTTAAGGGGAGGAAGTCTCTTCATGATATAGAGAAAGACGAGGTTGAAGCGGCATTGCGCAGGCATGGATGGGTACAGGTCAGGGCTGCTCAGGAACTTGGTCTTACTCAGCGGCAGATCGGTTACAGGATAAAAAAGTACGGTCTTTCCCGCCTGGATTCATATCGGTAGGGTGATCTTTTGGAGAGATATTTTTCTTTAGTAAAAGTATCTGGTTATGTTGTTTTTTGTAGTAATTCTCATACGGGCTGGTAGCTGTTTTAAATAAAAATTGTATTTACGTGGTGCCATAACTTCAGGCCGCTTGAGTAAAGAAACTTGAGCGGCCTGTTGTCGTTCGGCGTGGTTCTGTCTCGTGTTTCAATAACGTTGCACGTTATTCTTTTTCCTGATTGTTGACCGGGTGCCATGAGGGTAGTACTGCAAAAGCATCGGCTCGGATCAGTATGTATCAGATCTGTCGTGGGGGGAGAATTTGGTCATTTATGAACAAAAATGACAAAGATGTAAGGTGAAGTGTGTGTGTTTTACTAATATGTAATGTAAAATTGTAACAAACGTACATCATCTAAACGTAAAAAAAGAGCTTAACATATTGATAATAATGTATAAAAAATCATTTGTCAGCGATTGGCATGAGTTTTGTAATAGAATAGACAAATTTGTTGATCACCATCTCTGCGATTTCAAACAAAAGAGAAATGCAGGCACTAACTACAAGGAGGGATTGTCGTGAAAATGAAATTGAAAATGAAGAGTAGAACGTACTGGGGGGGGGCAGCATTCCTTGCCTGTCTCGCCGTGTCGGGTCCGGCCCTGGCTGAAGATGTTGTGAGTCTCGGTGACACCGTCATTAATTTGGCATACGCTCTGGATACATTCTATTTCCTGATGTCAGGTGCTCTGGTCATGTGGATGGCTGCCGGTTTTGCCATGCTGGAGGCCGGACTTGTACGCAGTAAAAACACAGTTGAAATTCTTTTGAAGAATATCGCTCTCTATTCAGTTGCCTCAATCATGTATTTGGTCGTTGGATACAACATAATGTACGGAGACGGAAACGGTGTCATCCCTGGAATAGGATTTTTCCTTGGTGCTGACCACACTGCTGCTGATGTTCTGGCCAGCAACGGAGAGACCTACTATTCTTCAATGTCAGACTTTTTCTTTCAGGTTGTCTTTGTCGCGACAGCAATGTCAATCGTCTCAGGTGCTGTTGCTGAGCGCATGAAGCTTTGGGCTTTCCTTGCATTTGCAGTAGTTATGACTGGTTTCATCTACCCGGTACAGGGATACTGGAAGTGGGGCGGTGGTTTTCTTGATGGTCTTGGATTCCTTGACTTTGCCGGTTCCGGCGTAGTTCACTTATGTGGTGCATCCGCAGCTCTGGCAGGAGTGCTTTTGCTGGGCGCTCGTAAAGGCAAGTATGTTAGTGGAAGAATTCATGCTATACCAGGTTGTAACCTTCCTTTAGCTACACTTGGTACCTTTATTCTCTGGCTCGGTTGGTTCGGTTTCAATGGTGGTTCTGAATTGAAAATCAGTAACATTGAAGAGGCGAACGCTGTTTCCATGGTTTTTGTCAATACGAACGCAGCGGCAGCTGGTGGTCTTGTTGCAGCTCTGCTTTTCGCCCGAGCTTGGTTTGGTAAGGCGGATCTCACTATGGCATTAAACGGAGCACTGGCAGGGCTTGTCGCGATTACTGCTGAGCCACTCACTCCTACGCCGCTTGTTGCAACAATCGTTGGTGCTATTGGTGGTCTAATTGTTGTCACTGCTATTGTCTTCATTGATAAAGCCAAAATTGATGATCCGGTTGGTGCTCTCTCAGTACATGGTGTTGTTGGTATCTGGGGACTGATTGCAGTAGCGTTCACAAATCCGGAAGGTTCTCTTGTCGCTCAGCTTACCGGTATTGGAGTTATTTTCGCCTGGGTGTTTAGTACGAGCTTTATCGTCTGGTTTGTTCTGAAAGCAATAATGGGTATCCGTGTGAGCGAGGAAGAAGAACTTGAGGGTTGTGACATCAGCGAATGCGGACTTGATGCATATCCTGAGTTTACCAAAGACTGATTATTGGGAGATATACGAAATGAAGAAAATTGAGGCTATAATCAAGCCGTTCAAGCTTGAAAGTGTTAAGGAGGCCCTCACTGACATCGGCATAACCGGTATGACGGTTTCCGAAGTCAAAGGTTACGGGCGTCAGAAAGGCCATAAGGAAGTCTATCGCGGGGCGGAATATAATGTGGAGTTCAATCCGAAAACCAAGATCGAACTGGTAGTGGCAGGCGAGATAGCGGATAAGGTTGTTGAAGCGATCCGTAACGCAGCAAATTCTGGCAAAATCGGTGATGGTAAGATCTTCATCCTTCCTGTAGAGGATGTTATGAGGATTCGTACCGGTGAGCGCGGTAAAGAAGCGATCTAAAAGAGTAGTAAGGTTAATTGATCAATTCGAGCCCCTGTCTTCAGACAGGGGCTTTTTTTGTTCTGGAGAAAGATGTGTTTTGAGAGAGACCTGCATTCCCGGAGTTGTTTGATCGATTAGGCGAGTACTCGGAGGTGTTGCGATACAACATACAATGCATGTATTGGTATAAAATGGCAGAGTTAACGGGGGGAACGGGTTGGCAAAAGCCAAACGATCGGAAAGGGTGCAGAAACGTATTTCAGCATCCTTTCCGATGTGTTCGACAGTTGTAATGGAAGAATGAAAGAAACAGTGAGTGGAAAATTATAAAGAGTTGTCAGTGATAATGGCCTGCAATTCTGTAGCGGTAAGCGGCCGTTGATAGAATTGCCCTGCCTGCCGCACAGCATTTACCTTCTCTGGTAGATTTGCATTAGACATGTCGAGACCGAGGCCGCTCATGATGTGACAAATCGCTTTTTTGCCTGTCTTAGCTCCAAAGAGAAGCTGGCGTTTTGCTCCAACTTCTGCTGGGTCGTAAGGTTCATAGGTGGCAGGGTTTTTATGTAATCCCTGCACATGTAGACCTGTTTCGCAGGTAAATATACTGTTGCCGAGAAGAGGTCGGCTTTCCTCAATATTGATTGCTGCGAGGCTGGCAACATACTGTGCCAGTGGTTTCAGCCTGTCTGTTTTGAATATGGTGTTGTTACCGATGAGGCAGAGGTATCCAGCCAGTTCTTCCAGGCGTGCACATCCGCAGCGTTCACCGAGGCCAAGAACGGTAGCATCTGCCCAGGCTGCTCCGCTTTCCAGTGCAGCGACTGCGTTGGCGGTAGCCATCCCGAAGTCGTTGTGAGTGTGTACACCAATTTGGGTGGTTGTGAGAGCGTCAGCAATTTCTGATAGTAGTTTCTGTAGTGTTCCCGGTGAGGAAATTCCTACAGTGTCTGCGATCCGGATACGGAAGGCCCCAGCTTTTTCTGCAGCTTTAGCCAATTGGGTGAGAAAGCCCGGGTCCGCCCGGGTTCCATCCTCAAAGCCTACCGAAACCTTAATGTTTAATTTTTTTGCAAGCGATATACTCTCAATCATCTGGTCCAGGGCCCAGGTTCTGCCCTTTTGCAATTTCTCAAGCAAATGCAAATCAGAGGCCGGGATTGATAAAGAGATTACATCAGGCTGGAGTGATGCTGCATGATAAATATCTTCTTCTCGGCACCTGCTCCAGATTGCAGTGCTAAGCCGGGGATGATTGTTTCGACAGTATTGGATCAGTTCTGGCAAGCAGGTTGTGAGTTTTGATGATATACCAAGCTCTGCTTCGTGAACACCTATCCAGGATATTCCGTCAATGATGCGTTTTTTCTCTTCTAATGAGAATAAAATACCTGGAGTTTGTTCACCTTCTCGTAATGTTGTGTCGATAATTTTACAGTTTTGTAGCATAGAGGTACTCCTGTTTGGGATTTACTAAAAGTAGAGCAAATTGAGTGCCAAAAGGAGCTGAAAATTCATTAATATTTGCAGGTAAATTTATAAGACGCGAATGAGAATTATTATTGACAGCACTAATTTTGATGGACTATAGTAGCTCCCATTGCAGAAATAAAATGGAATTGCTTGATTTGTCAGGAAATGAAAGGGTAATCTGCTGAAGCGGAAAGGACTCAAAATATCAGGGTGCTCGATTCGTTATTAGCAGAAGCGAGGAGAAATGATGTTGAATTATCCGATACGGGTATACAGGTTTTACAGAGATGGTTTCAGACGTATGACACTCGGTAAAACGCTTTGGAAAATTATCCTGATTAAGCTTGTTGTGATGTTTGGAATACTCAAGCTGTTTTTCTTTCCGAATTATCTTAAAACCAATTTCGAGACAGATCAGCAACGGGCTGACCACGTGATAGAGAAACTCACGGGCCCGGTAGAAATTAAACAATAACGGAGGACAGGTTTATGGGTGAGATTGATCTGGTCATGGTGAACTGGGCTCGGGCTCAGTTTGCATTGACTGCAATGTATCACTGGATTTTTGTACCACTGACGCTGGGACTGTCGTTTCTCTGCGCCTTTTTCGAGACGCTCTATGTGCGGACCGGTAGGGAGGAGTGGAAAAGTATCACCAAATTCTGGATGACGCTTTTCGGTATTAACTTCGCCATAGGTGTAGCAACTGGAATAATCCTTGAGTTTGAGTTTGGTACCAACTGGTCCAACTATTCATGGATGGTCGGCGATATTTTCGGTGCGCCTTTGGCTATCGAAGGAATTGTCGCTTTCTTTCTTGAAGCAACATTTTTTGCCGTGATGTTTTTCGGTTGGGATAGAGTTTCAAAGGGTTCTCATCTTTTTGCCACCTGGATGGTAGCTATCGGGTCAAATCTTTCAGCGCTCTGGATTCTGGTTGCTAATGGCTGGATGCAGTTCCCTACAGGTATGGCCTTCAATCCGGATAGTGCACGCTTTGAAATGCAGAATTTCTGGGAGGTTCTTTTTTCACCGGTTGCAATTGCTAAGTTTACCCATACCACAAGTTCAAGTTTTATGGTTGGGTCTCTCTTTGTGATCACTATCTCTTCCTGGTATTTGTTAAGGGGAAGGCATCTCGAGATGGCTAAAAAATCAATTTTGGTCGCTTCGGTTTTCGGTCTTGTATCAACGTGTTATGTTGCCTTTAATGGTGATGAGTCTGCTTATACAAATGCTTCAACCCAGCCGATGAAACTCGCTGCTTATGAGGGTTTGTGGGATGGTGAGCAGAATGCCGGAATTGTAGCCTTCGGTATTATAAACAGTGAGAAAAAACCAGGAGATGAGCTTGAGGCTTTCGACTTCGAGGTGAAGATTCCAGGAGTCCTCAGTCTGCTTGCTAATCGGGATTTCAATTCATTCGTGCCGGGTATTAATGACCTTGTATATGGCAATGAAGAGCATGGAATCATGAGTGTTGCCGATAAAATGGTACGAGGCAAGCAGGCTCTCACAGACCTTGTTGCCTATAAAGCAGCGAAGAAATCGATGGATGATGGTGCTGCTGCTGAGTCTCTGACAAAATTCCAGGCTAATCAGGAGTATCTTGGCTATGGATATATTGAAAAGCCGGAAGACACTGTGCCACCGGTCGGGATGACCTTCTACGCTTTCCATATTATGGTGTTTCTCGGCACGTTTTTCGGGCTGCTCTTTGTGCTGAACCTGGTCTATACCCTTAAAGGGACTCTGGCTGAGAAGAAATGGCTGCATGTCCTTTGTTTCCCTGCATTCTTCCTTTCTCTTATTGCCTCACAGTCCGGTTGGGTCGTGGCAGAGGTTGGACGTCAGCCCTGGGCTATTCAGGATCTTTTGCCGGTGGGTGTCGCACCGACAGATATTGCAGCGGGAAATGTACAGATAACTTTTTTCATGTTCCTGGCCATCTTTACAATGCTGCTGATAGCAGAGGTTAGAATTATGCTGAAACAGATCAACATCGGACCGGAGGATATGTAAAATGATAGGTAGCCTCGATATCGTAATCTTACAGCAAATCTGGTGGATACTGGTCTCAGTAGTTGGATCTCTCTTTCTCTTTCTCACCTTTGTTCAGGGGGGACAGACGCTGCTCTGGCAAGTGGCAAAAGACGATACTGAAAAATCGTTGGTTATAAATTCCCTTG
This sequence comes from Desulfopila sp., assembly GCA_041582995.1. Taxonomy (GTDB): domain Bacteria; phylum Desulfobacterota; class Desulfobulbia; order Desulfobulbales; family Desulfocapsaceae; genus Desulfopila. The sequence continues at coordinate 13,305 of JBFHGS010000063.1, forward strand.
GTACCAAGTGGGAGTTGACGTTCACTACACTGGTATTGTTTGGTGGCGCTTTATTTGCTGCATTTCCGAAATTTTATGCAACCAGTTTTGGTGGAGCATATTGGGTGTGGGTATTGATTCTCTTCACCTTTATTGTTCAAGCTGTCAGCTATGAGTTTCGGAAGAAGCCTGGTAACACCTTTGGAGCCGGAACTTATGAAGTGTTTCTGTTCATCAACGGATCAGTGGGTATACTTCTGATCGGTGCGGCGGTAGGCACGTTTTTCACCGGCTCGAATTTCGTGCTGGATGATTTTAACCGTGTTCACTGGACCACTCCATTCCGAGGGCTTGAGGCTGCGTTGTCTCTTTTTAACCTCTCTTTAGGACTCTTTCTTGTTTTCAACGCACGGGTACTGGGAGCTATGTACCTGATAAACAATATTGATTTTGCAGGAATGCCTGAGTTTGAGGCTCGTATGCGCAAAGCCTGTTTTACCAGTCTTGTTTGTGCATTGCCGTTCCTTCTTTATGTGCTTGGCGGATTGCTGCTGATGGATGGATTCGGTTTTGATGATCTGGGTGTTGTTTCGTTAGTGGCTAATAAGTATCTTGGTAATCTGCTGGCAATGCCGCTTGTTCTGGGAATGCTTCTTGCTGGTCTCGTACTGGTTATTCTCGGGGTTGTGTTGACAAGTCTGCTTCAGAGCAACAAGGGCATCTGGCCAGCGGGACTCGGTACTGTTCTTGTCGGACTTGCGGTATTTTTTACTGCAGGCTTTAATAACACCGCATTTTATCCGTCGAAGGTTGATCTGCAGTCAAGTCTTACAATCTACAATGCTTCATCAAGCCATTTCACTTTGACGGCCATGACCTATGTGGCAATGCTCATCCCGTTTGTCCTTGGGTATATCGTCTGGGTATGGCGTCAGATGAACGCTCGTCAGCTGTCTGTTGCTGATATAACGGGTAAAAAGGCATATTAGTTCGAGCGAACTACTTAGAACAAAAGACAAGGAGTATCTTATGGAAGCTGTATTACTTATTGCCTGGGTTGGCGTGATCTTCTTCTCGTATAAAGGAGTTATTCTCGCGTTGCAGAAGATTGACGAGTTGTAAAAAGGCTACATTTTGAGATTCAACTATAAACTGCCGGTTCTTAGTAAAAGAACCGGCAGTTTGTGTTTTATGTTACAGGAATTACTGTACAACCGCTTTGCCGTATTCCCGGGAGAAATGTTGAAGGAGATCAGTTTTATAGAAAATTTAGGATGATGGTGATGAAAAAAATACTAGCAATAGGTGATTGCAATATGCTTGGGGTTGGCGAATTGCAAGGGCGCAGCTATCCTGAACGTGTTGCTGAGTTGCTTGGTATGGAGGTACAGAATTCCGCATATACCATGTCAACAACAAGAGAAGGAATGCAGTTGCTGCAAGATTTTCTGACCAGTGAGCATGAGATTGTTTTTATCCAGTTTGGTTTGGTTGATTCATATTACACCTTTAAATATTCACCAGAAATCCTTTACTATCCCGATAATATAATACGTAAACAACTTCGAAGTATTGTTAAAAAGTACAAGAAGATGTGTAGAAATTATGGTCTAAACGCAATGCTGGGTGAGAGACATGTTGTGTCAGGGCAGGAATATAAAGAAAACCTTTGCCGAATGATCGAATATTGCGGGACGAGAGTAGTAATACTTCCGGAAACTCTTCCGCATCACCAAGAGAGCAGGAATTCTTCGATTCGTCATTATAACACGATATTGAAAGAAGTGGCCGCGACTGCTGCCGGGTGTTATTATGTTGATCTGTACGATGATTTTGCAGTAAATATGGGGGAATTCTACGTTGATGAAACACATGTTAGTGGCGCGGGGTATTTATTTATCGCCGAAAGGATAGGAAAGGCGGTAAAAAATCTTGATATTTACATGTCTCAACCTTGAAATGTATTCTGCAAGACCTTTTGGATCTGGAAAATATATATGAAAATTGTCCAGTTTATGGCATCGGGAGATATCGGTTATGGCGGCGCCGAAAAGGTCTGTGTTGAATTGGCCAATGCCCTGGCAGGCCGTCATCAGGTAACAGCACTGGTTGTGAGAGGCTGTTGCTTTATTGACAGGTTTTCAAAGGCCGTGAATGTTATTGAACTCAAGTCTCACCCCACAAGTAATAACCCATTTCTCCATTTCGAAATATATGAGAAGTTACGTAATCTCCGTCCAGATGTGGTCCACACTCATGCAGTGAAAGCCACTGCGCTTGTGAAAAGGGTCAACAGGTTTATCGGCTTAAAGCATCTGGGGACGAAGCATAATGATCGGAAAGGGAAAATATTTAACAGAATGACCTGGGTCTCAACCATATCTCAAAAAGCGGCAGAATCTATACTGTCGCGGCACGGTAGGAAGCCTCGCGTCATTTACAATGGGGTTCTGGAGGAGGGTGTCGCTCAACGTCGAGATCCGGATATTTTCACTCTGCTGAGTGTGGGCCGCTTAGAGAAAATAAAGGGTTTTGACATTCTTATCCGGCAGGTGGCGGAACTTGAGTTCCCTTATCGTTTACTGATCGTTGGTGACGGTCCTGAGGAAAAGAACCTCCACTCTTTGGTGCATAGTATGGGACTGGGGGAAAATGTAAAAATGTTGGGCTACCGTGAAGATATTGCACAACTGATGCATGATGCGCATGCGGTCATAATTTCGTCACATAAAGAAGGTGGACCGAGAACTATGGCCGAAGCGTTGTTTTACGCACCGGTTCTTATTTCCACTCCTGTAGGTGTGGTGCCGGAGTTGTTGCCGCAAGAGTTCATCACCTGTCAGGAGCAACTCGGACAAAAAATAGCTCATGTGCATAACACGTATGAGCAGTACTGCAGGCAATTCGAGTATGTCCGCAGGTCTCAGAAAGATAAATTCTCATATCCGCGTATTCTGGGGCAGTATGAAGATATCTATAACGAGCTTGTAAAGAGTGATGGCTGATCATGCTATTACGTTGATTTTTTAGTCAGCATTAGCGGGGTGTAATTGTTGAAAAAAGAACGTACCATAATGTTTTTCTGAAAATGTGTATGGTATCGTTACTTTATTGATATCAGCGCTTTCCTTAAATTTCATGGCTTGAAGATATTCAATTGGATTCTTTCTCTGCCATACGACGAGTACCACATCTGCAGCAGTGTATTTTTGCAATGGAATGGAAGGTGTAATGACTTCCGAGTCCTTGAATAACAAACTCAGATTCCCTCCAATAAATTTATCTTCGGTTAAAATCAGACCTCGGCTGAAACCGTAAGATGATATTTCATGTGCCAGTTTTTCAAAGGGATAGTTTTCTCTATGAGGTTTGGAATCCAGGTCAACCAATACGACCCGCAAAGGAATGACTACAAGGACAATAAGGCAAAAACCTACTCCTGATGATACGAAAATATTAATTTTTCTTTTGCTTACCTTATGTATGTCGACAAATAAGAATAATAAGAGTGGAAGCAGGTAGAGATAGGGTTGCAACCACCTTTCTTTGATATTTGTGGTTTGAGTGAGAAATACTATTATCAGAATAGATACAAATGTGGTCCCGATATACAGCAATAAGGCATTGGATGGAGCAGTTTTCCGGTAGGTAAAATGTCTGGCAAAAAGGGGGATGAAGAAGGCTATAAAGACGACGGTGAAAAGTATATATGATGCAATGAGATCAAGGCTTCCATGTAGAACATCAGAGAGATAACTTCCCTGTTGCTCCATACTCATACGACTGAGAGTTTCAGACGTTGCCAGGTCCATATTTCCTAAAAACCACATGAGATGTGGAAGAATTAAACAGACGGCTACTGTGATTGACAGAAACAATCTTCTGTTGAATAGCACTTTGCGATACTCTTTGATGAAAAGGGTGGCGAAAAATAAAGCCACGATCACTATCGCAAAATTGTATTTGGCAAGTAACCCGCATGCTGATGATACTCCGATGAATATGAATCCCAGGAGATCGTTATTTTTGATTGTACGGAAATAGAAAAACAGCAGGGCAGAGGTGGATGCGGTGAGAAGTACTGTGTGTATCTGATCGATCTGTGCTTCCCATATTATCTGAGGAAGAAAGACGAGACCCAGAGCGCTGAGGGCAGCTTTTTTGGTATCGTGAGAAAGCAGAAGAGCAGTTTGGTAAGTGAAGATATATATGGAGAAGAGGATGATATTCTTCAATAGACTTATGGCAAATACGTTTTTGCCGAAAATGTAGAAAAATGCGCTTTGTAACCAGGTGTACAATGGCGGTTGAGCATTGTACCCGAGAGCAAAATACTGGGTCAGCATTACCTGTTCGCTTTCATCAAGTACAACTCCATGGGTAGTGATAAGACGAACACATAATTGGAGGAGGAAATAAAAACCGATAAAAAGTGGGAACTTACTGAGAATAACGTCGGTAATCCTGCTTAGCATGATGAACTGATTCCTGTTTCTGAATGGCCGAAAGCAATTTTTTTGGTGAAATAGTTATAGAAAAAAATGACTCCTGTTGTGCATATTTTTGCAACAACAGGAAATGTTTGTAATTCGGTAAAATTTGTGAGGATGTAAATGAGTCCAGTTCCCAATCCGAGACCACCAATGGAGAATATCACAGATAACACGAAAGATTTCCAGATTGTGTTACTGGGGTTAAATACATAATTTTTCTGTAATATAAAGTTGGCAATAAGACCTGCCGAAGCACTTATAAGATTGGAGATTGTAGGGGACAGCACGAGAATGAGACAGGTGTAGAGTAAAAAATCGAGCCCGGTTGCAATAATCGATGTGCCTAAAAATTTGAAAATTCTCATTCATCTTCATCCAATATAGAATAGCTTTCAATGTCTTCTCGTTCTTTGTTATGAACAATCAGTTCTGCGACCAAACCGGCAATAAAGACTTGGATGCCAATTCCTGCAAGAAGGATTGAAATTGAGAAGAGTGGACTCGTGCCTATTGATTCACCTAAAGCCCAGCGTCCGAAGAAGAGGTACAGGAAAATGGCCAGGCCACTGAAGAAGAAAAAAGAACCAACCCAACCGAAGAGGTGCATTGGCCTTTTTAGATAATTTGTTATGAATATGACGGTCAGCAGATCAAAAAAACCTCGAGCATATCTTTCTAAACCGAACTTGGATACACCATATTTACGCTCATGATGTTTTACAGGTATTTCCTTTATCTTAAAGCCTTTCTTGCAGGCTAAAAATGGGACAAACCTGTGCAGTTCTCCATATAACCGCAGTTCTTCAGTGACTCTTCTTCTGTAACATTTAAAACCGCAGTTATAATCCTTGAGTTTTAGGCCGCTGAGAGTGGATACAATATAATTGAATATTTTGGAAGGTATTGTCTTTTCTTTCGGGTCTTTACGATTAACCTTCCAGCCAGTTACGAGATCGTATCCTGAATCTATAGCTTCGAGAAATTTGGGGATTTCAGTAGGGTCATCCTGAAGATCAGAATCCATTGTGAAGACAATGTCTCCAATGGCTTTTTTAAAGCCAACATGTAATGCGGCAGATTTGCCGAAGTTTTTCCGTAAAGATACAATTTTTACAGAGAGATCATCGGCTTGTATTTCTTTTATGATTGTAGCACTGGAATCCGTACTTCCATCATTTATGAAAAGAATCTCATAGCTTTCCCCAATGTCCTTTAAGACAGAGGTAAGGCTCTGATGCAGTTCGTATAATGAATTTTCTTCATTATATACAGGTATTATAATTGATATCATTATTGAAGATCGACAAGGATTGTTAGCTGGTTAAGCTTTACGTATGGTGGAGAGATATGATACAACGCGTTATGAGAATTTCCCTATAATTGTAAAATGTTGTATGCGTCTCTGTAGAGAATAGCTGCGAATACTGAGCAGTCGCAGCAATAACAGCAAAATTCTTTCACAAAGAATCAGTCATCATCCTCTTTTCTCAAGATGCGAAGTGTAAATAGTCTCCTGTTTCCACGAGAAAATGCATCTTAGTTGACCATGCGTACGACATCAAGCCTTTTTTAGGGTACGCTAGTTCTGGTATTCTATGGATGAGCTAGCGTGGGACATATTTAAAATTCTGCACAATTATAGCATGAAAGAAGATCTTACTATAGTACTCCGAGGTACAGTTTTAGTGTTTCTCGGGTGGATGTGCTGATAAAGAGAGGACATCGTAAGTACAATTAAATCAGTGATGAAATCTAGAGAATGGTGCTATTCTCACCGGTTGTATGGTTCACGTTCTTCTTGAACGTATTGCGGCCTGATAGGCTCTTTCTGCCCAGATAGCAGCTGTTTCAGGATCATCAAAGATTTCATCAGGCGCGCGATAGTATGACAAGAGGACAGTTTGTCCCTTTCTTTCGTAGCTGAAAGGTTCAAGCTCCCGGTCGGTAAAAAGTTGGATGGTCGTTTTATCTGTTTTCAGGTAGAGAGTTTCGTCTACCACTAGACCAAACATAAGGCTCTTGTAGTAAATCCCGTAACCACCAAACATGCGGCGGGTGGCAATGGTACCAAATCGGATAAAAACATCGTACAGGGACTCTATAAAATCACTCATCGTATCATGCGAAAAATCGGGTGAATGAGTCAACATTTTCACGAGGTGTTCGATAGCTGTTAACCGCTGCGGAAGTGTCCTCGTAACCAAGTGCAATACCGCATAGCAATAAGGAATTATCAGGATATCCTAGGTATCTGCGTACTATTGCTGGGTATTCCGCAAGGGCGGCTTGTGGGCAGGTCGCGAGTCCCTCTTGCAGTGCTGCAAGCATGAGTGACTGCAGAAACATGCCGTAATCTATAAATGAGCCTTTGGCGAGTCCTGAATCAATAAAGAAGAGCAGCATTACAGGAGCATCAAAAGCCCGGTAGTTCGCAGCCCATTGCTCTTTCCGGCGTTCTTTATCATGACGATCAATATTCAGTGCTGAATAGAGTTGCATTCCGCAATTTGTGCGCCTGCCGCTGTAGGGGGCAGACCATTTCTCAGGGTAGTAATTATAATCCTTTTCGTCGGTGTGACCTGTCGCGAATGCTTTTTCGAGGAGACTTTGCAGTTCGATTTTGGCAGTTCCGGATATAACCGCGACTTGCCATGGCTGGGTGTTCGCACCGGAGGGCGATTGCCTGGCAGTGTCGAGGATACGAACGATCTTATCTCTTTCTATATCTTTTTGTAGAAAGGCTCTGGTGGATTTGCGCTTACGAATGGCTTCACATATGTTCATGATGTTATCCTCTGTCTGTTAAGTTACATTGCCATTAATTTCAGTGGAGTCATGTTCAAAAAGTAAGCTCTTGAGACCTCAGTGCACTGTAAAATGTTATCTCTCGCATAATATTTCCCCTTTTAACACATCGACGTCGTTACCCGTTGAGTTAAATAGTGCGGCTATTTCCCTTCACTCGGGTCTCACAGTGCACTAAAAGTGAAAAAAACTATCTGCTCAGCCTTCCTTTCCAGCAAGAATGGTGAAGTGTTAAGAGTCAGGAAAATTCAATATCGTGTGTTTCAGATGAAAAAACAAATGGATACGATAGTATGTGTGTTGTTTTGACAAATGCAGTTCACGCCTCACTTTTTTCCTTCCTCCTCACCTGATCAAATTGAAGTGTAGGGAGAATTACAAGACACTATTAACAATATTCAAAGGTCTGCAGAGCGCCGGGTCGTTTGGTAAGAGAGGAATGACGACCTACGTTTTTTGTAATAGAAGCGTCAATATTTTAACTGGATTGCCGAATGCATTGGTAGCAGACGTCATATTTCGGTTACCATCTGTGAGTGAACGTCTAAAAATACAGAGGCTATTTTCGGGTCAAACTGCTTGCCAGCCTGTATGCTGATATATGAGAGTACATCTTTAGGGGGCAATGCTGCCCGATATGGACGATCCGAGCAGAGAGCATCCCACACGTCAACCACTGCAAAAATACGTGCCGCAAGGGGTATATCATTTTCTTTGAGACCACGTGGGTAACCGGTGCTGTCCCATTTTTCATGATGGCAGTATGGAATATCGAGTGCATTTCGTAGGTATTTAATAGGTTCAAGCATTTTATATGCATGAACAGGGTGTTGTCGCATGAGATTCCATTCCGTTTTATTGAGAGGGCCCGGTTTGTGCAGAATATTATCAGGTACCCCTATTTTACCAATATCATGCAGTAAAGCACCTCGTCGGATATGGACGAGGTGATTTTCCTCAACCCCCAGTATTCGCGCCAGCCGTACGGTCATTTCGGCAACACGCAGGGCATGATTTTCTGTTTCTCTGTCGCGCAGATCTAGTGCTTTAACCCAACCTTCCATAGTCGTCTCGTAGGCCCGCGAAAGGTTGATATTTGTGCTTTCCAGCTCATGGAAAAGAGTCGCATTGTCTATCGCAATAGCAGTCTGTCCAGCCAGTGTTTCCAGAAAATTATGCCAGGCTCTGTTCGTTTTTTTCCTTCTACGACTAAACAATTCTAGAACGCCTTTCAAATTGCCTTTGGCGGTAAGAGGGCTACTTATGTAGCTGACAAATTTTTCCTTGTGTACCAGTTCCTGTCGAAGGAAGGTTTCGTGATTTGTCAGGTCCGGAATTTCGACCACGATCTTTGCAGAAGCCGATTGTCCCGTAATACCGTGGCCGAGAGGAATTACTGATTCGGTGATGGTTGTAGTTCTGAACCCGACGCCAGTCGCGTATGTAAGGATATGGTGCTGTTGGTTATAAAGAAGAATGGAGCAGGCCTCTACCTTGAGTTCTGTACATGCCTGCTGAACAATGACCTTAAGAGTTGTGCTAAGGTCAAAGCTCGTGGTGATTGAAATGTCAATAGCACGCAAGGCTCCGAGTTGAGAGACCTTGCGCAGGATATGTCGTTCGGCCTGCTTACGCTCATAAATTTCCTGCTGAAGGAGTAGATTGCTTCTGGTGAGTTCTCTGGTGCGCTCAACAACTTTATGTTCAAGGCTGTTACTGTACTGTTCTATTTGATGTTTGCTCTGCTGTAATTCTCTGAATATGAGGTCAAATGGCTTGACAATGCCGGTTACAACAATTGCTTTATAGAGCAAATAGAAAGCGACGATTCTTACGAGATGGCCGAGCAGGTTCAGAGTATCATAAACGCTGAGATAAGCAGTGAAAGCAAGTTCAGCTATGGCAAAAAGTATGCTTGAGCTAATCAGCAAATGAAAAACAGGTAGCTCGAATTTATGCTTCACTTTAATGAGGAGGATGATAGAGGCGGTAATAGTCGTTATAAAAATATATTCACTGCCAATTTTGAACGGGGTGAGTCCTGTATTTTCGACATAACATGCAGGGAAAATCTGGAAAACAAAGATGCAGAGCAGGAGAGTCGTCGAGATAGCAGTGAGTATGACGATGGTGAAACATGGATTCAACCGAATTCTAAACATAAACGGGGCAATAAGCATAACTGCGGTCTGCAAATATCTTCCTGCAATCCATAATTGGGTTGGCAGATTAGGACTATTTCCCTGAAAAACGCCCATTCCCTTATAAGCCAACATGTGCAGGAGATCCACCAGGCCGACAAAGAGTGAAGATAAACCGAGGAGTAGCAGATAATTATTGGTGAGAAAACGTCGGGAGTTCCACGTGAGAATAAATACACAGCAGGCGATGACTATACTGAAGAGTTCTGCAAGGCTATGAAA
>JBFHGS010000064.1:0-22846 GCA_041582995.1 Desulfopila sp.
AAAAAACTTTCCAACTGGTGACCCAGGTGACAGGCCGGGCTGGCAGAGGTGATGATCCCGGTGAGGTTTACATTCAAACAATGCGTCCGGAGCACTATGCTATTCAGTATGCACGAGGGCATCGGTATGGTGATTTGGTGGGAAAAGAATTGGAACTGCGCAGAAGTCCACAGTTTCCACCATATGTGCGGATTGTTTCTGTTCATATTCAGGGTGAATCAGAGCAATTAGTGCAGAAAAGTGCAGCACGTATTGCAGCAGCATGCAGGTCAATCACTTCTGAACGGAGGAGCGACGTTGAGGTGCTTGGACCGGCACCATCACCGCTTGACCGTTTAAAGAAAAACTTTCGCTGGCAGGTTATGATCAAGAGTGCTTCGTTTGATGCGCTGCATTCTGTCTGCAGTTACATCCGTCAGCATCAGAAAGATCTCAGCTCCGCAAAATGTAAGGTAATGCTTGATATTGATCCGGAGAACATGATGTGAATAGCTGAAGATGCCGGGTGCTTGTCGGTATGACAGGCACCCGGCGTAAAAGAAGGTCGAGATTAGGAGAAGGAGAACCACTTTTTTTTCGTGGTATAGGACAGCACAGTATTTCTGCCCTTATCTTTCGCTTCATACAATGCTTCATCAGCATGAGTTATAAAGTTTGATTTCGTGAAATTATCCTCAATTCCTGGTCTACAGGTAGCTACTCCGAAACTAGCGGTCACCTTATAACTGTGACGGTTATCCTCAAATTCTTTTTCAGCTATAACCGTTCGAAGTTTTTCAGCTACGAGGTATGCCTCCTCCTCTGTTGTTTCCGGCAGAATTATTGCGAACTCCTCTCCCCCGTATCGTGAAAGTGTATCATAGTTCCTGAGGTGCTCCTGAAGGGTTGCTGCAAACTTCGTGAGTACAAAATCACCCACCTGATGTCCGTAGGTGTCATTAAAGCTTTTAAAGTGATCAATATCAGCAAGAATCAATGACAGGCTTGATTCGTGACGGGTAGCTCTGCTGATTTCCTGTTCGAGAGTGTTCTGAAAATAGCGGTGATTGAAGACTCCGGTCAGACCATCAATGTTCGCGAGGTTATCGAGTACCTTGTTTTTGGCTTCAAGTTCCCGCGTCATATTTTCAAGGGAAACTTTTGCCCTGATAAGTTGCTTGTTCATCTGATCATAATCAAGGTTCAACAGACTCAGCCGTATGTTCGCTTCCTGCAATATTTCCTGTACTGACTTTGTATTGCGGATATTCAGGTCAAAGTATTCTCCTGCTTGTTCCACCTGAATATGAAAATCGGAGAGAATGGATTCAATCTCTTCATTCTTGAGATTGAGAAGCTTTTGCGCCATTTTTCTGAAAGTTTTGTGGTGTTCCTGCGGCTCATCGGAAAAGAGGATATTTGTGAGCACATCGGAGAGGTAAACGGCCCGAATGGTGAGTTCAATCTTGGAGTTTCCTGCTGAATAAGCAGTTGGATCATGATGATGTATGATTGGTTGCAGAAGGTCGTCCGGGAAACCCCAGTGTTTTGCAACTTCGTAACCGATATAAGCGTGGTTTACTCCAAGTAAATCATCCTCGAGTACAGTGTCGTGCTTATCTTTGCTTTTTTGTGCCTGAATTATCTGTTCGTATTTTTCAGGCATGGTCCTCGCGAAAATTAATTCGCCAAGGTTTTGAAGGAGGCCTGATACGAAGATCTCTTCAGTATCGGCATCTTTAACTTTTTCAAGAATGAGCTTTGAGGCAACTGCAGAAGCGAGTGAGCGCTGCCAGAATTTCTCAAAATTAAAAGAGCTTTTCACCTTGCCGCGCTTCATGGTCAAAAACGAAAAAGACAGAACAAGACTGCGGACGGCATTTGTTCCTAGAATTGCAACAGCTTGTTTGATTGAGCCGATCTGTTGAGGGAAACTGTAAAAAGCAGAGTTCGATACTTTGAGGATTTTCGCTGAAAGGGCAATGTCTTGGGAGACCAAGGCTGCTATATCTGCGAGTGTAGTATCTTCCCGTGCTGTCAGGGATATGAGTTTTGTAGCGACGTTCGGAAGGGTCGGCAGATTATCAGATTTAATTACTGCATTTAGGATTTCTTCTTTTTTCATAAGTACACGGTTAGCAGAGTATTGTAAATCGTGATCGAGTTTGAAATATTACCCTGATTATAGCTTTAAAATCGTAGTTGAATCAAGAACACAGTAAAATTTCATATCGGCTCACCGGCTTCAGGATATGTACAAATTTCCCCTCGATAATTTTCAAACACCAGAGATTCCCCTTGTTCAGTGATATATTGAGGAGTAAGGGGGATCTTTCCCTTACCGTCGGGAGCATCCAGGGCGAGTGTGGGGATTGCCATGCCCGAAATATGCCCGTAAAGCTGTCGCATAATAGAAATTCCGACAGAACTGTGCGTACGCAGATGATTTGTCCCACGGGTGAGATCAGCCTGGAAGAGATAGTAGGGTTTAACGCGAAGACGTAACAGGCTTGTGAAAAGTTGTTTCAGTATGTCTGCTGAATCATTGACACCGCGTAGCAGCACTGTCTGACAACCAAGCGGAATACCAGCGTCAGCTAGCATGGTGCAGGCTCGAGAAGCCTCTGGCGTGAGTTCGGCCGGATGGTTGAAATGAGTGTTTATGTATAACGGATGGTGTTGTTTGAGTATGCTGACAAGTCGGGGGGTTATACGCATGGGCAGGGTAGACGGTACTCTGCTGCCGATGCGGATGACTTCAATACTCGGGATTGACCGTAGTTGAGAGAGAATTTCTCCTATCACCTCATCTGCAAGGAGCAGGGGATCACCACCGGAAATGAGAACTTCCCGCACGCCAGGATTGTCACGCAGGTATGTGTAGGCGGCCTGGAGAGATTGTTGGGATATAATCATCCGATCGGTGCCGACTTTTCGTTTACGAGTACAGAAACGGCAGTACATAGCACACTCGTTTGCAATCAGGAAAAGTACTCTGTCTGGGTACTTATGAACAAGATTGGGGACTGCACTTAGATTTTCCTCACCCAGGGGGTCCACGTGACAGACATGATCGTGTAACTCTTTTGGATCAGGAACGGCCTGACGCCAGAGCGGGTCTCCAGGTTGACGAATAAGTTTGAGAAAATACGGGTTAATCCTGAGTGGATAACGGGTAATGACATCTTCAATTGCGTCGATTTCGCAACCAAGATGTTTCTTCAAATCGTCAGAAGTGGTAATACTGTCTTGCAGTATGCTGTGCCATGTATTCATGCCGGGCATTATGGATGAAAGCCGTGGTATTGTCAATGTGTCTATTTGATTCTGAAGGAGCCTCCGGAAACCATGTCGAAAATTCAATATAAGTTCAAGTATGATGAATACGGTAATACGCGTGAAATAATAGTATATGGTAGCGGAACGGCTGCAAGTTCAATCAGTTTTGTCAATAAAGGCACAGCTTTCAATGAAGCTGAACGGGTTAAACTCGGGTTACAGGGATCACTCCCACCCGGTATTCGTGATCTTGACGATCAGATCCAGAACACCATGCGTATTGTTGATGACAAGGTTGATGACATTGAGCGGTTTATTTTTGTACGTGCTTTATTTGATCGCAACGTAACGCTGGCACATGCTCTGATTCGAAGCGATCTCAAAAAATATATGGGTATCGTATATACCCCGACAATCGGCCTGGCAGTGCAGAAGTTTTCCTCACTGTACAGGCAGGCCAGTGGTCTGCATTTTTATCCCGGCAATATTGACATGGCTGAAGATATTTTACGGAGATACCTGCATCGTGATATCAGGGTTGCTGTTGTGACTGATAATCAAGGTATCCCGGGCATGGGAGATCAGGGGGCTGGAGGTATTGCAGTCTGCCTTGGTAAGCTTATGCTTTATACGCAGGGAGGTGGTATAGCTCCCTGGCATTGTTTACCTATTTCACTTGATGTTGGTACGGATAATGAAGAGCTACTTCGTGATAAGCGGTATCTGGGATGGCGGAACCGACGCTTGAAAGGGGAGGAATATCTTTCTTTTGTCGGTAGATTTGTTCGTGCGTTCAGAAATGTTTTCCCAGATGCTCTTTGCCAGTGGGAGAATCTGTCCCGGCACAATGCATTTAGCATCAGGGATGCTTTTGCAGATGAAATCATCACCTTCAATGATAATATTCAGGGCACTGGAGCCGTTGCACTTGCCGCAATACTATCTGCTATGCGGGCCAAAAATGAACCTCTGGCTCAGCAGAAGTTCATGATTTACGGTTTAGATGCCGGTGGAATAGGGATTTGTAGTCAGCTGGCAATAGCTCTGCAGGAAGATGGCTTATCACAGCAAGAAGCCGAAGATGCAATCTTTCTTGTAGATAGCGAAGGTATTCTTACCACTGGCCGAGCCAGCGAATATTACCTGAAGAAATTTGCTAAAAACCCAAAGCGATTTCCATGGCTGCGTCACTCGCAACAATCAATTACCACGGCAATTGCTGAGAGTGGTGCCACGGTTTATGTTTCAACTTCAGGTGTTGATGGTTGTATAGGCAGAGAGATTGTTGGAGCAATGAGTAAAAACAATAAAAGACCAGTTATTATTCCTCTCTATAGCCCTGCTGAAATGGCTGAAAAATGTGTGAGAGATATCTATGACTGGACTGACGGAACAGCTCTTGTCGCCAGCGGTAGTCCTCTTAACAGTTTCGAGTTCCATGGTAATAAATGCAATGTCAGCCAAGGGAATAATATACTGATTTTTCCTGGTCTTGGATTAGGAGTACTTGCCTCAGGTGCTCGTGAGATATTACCTGAGTTTTTCACAGCCGCGGCGAGAGCGGCTTCTGGTTATGTGTCGCAGCAGGAACTGGACAGAGGAGAACTGTTGCCTGCAATTGAACATCTGGAAAAAGTGAGTAACAGAGTTGCGCTCGCGGTAGCAATGTGTGCTGTCCGTCATGGTGTGAGCAGGCCCTGTGTATTCTCAAGTTTTCAGCATGAGGGTGAAGAGTCCCGTATGCGTGAGTTAATTTCCAGGATGAGGTGGGAACCTCATTATCTGCCCATTGTCCCGATGTAATAACGGTAATCGGAAAATATCAGACTCTCTTGGATAAAGTAGGGGGAGGCGTTTTCTAAAAAAAAGCCCTGCTGGAAGCAGGGCTTTTTTTTTGGGGTGGGTATGTCAGAAAAGGTATCAAACTTTTTCTACGTTGTCTGCTGCAGGTCCTTTAGGACCATCAATGATTTCAAAGCTGACACGTGAACCTTCTTCAAGGGATTTGAAACCTTCAGATTTGATAGCGGAGTAATGCACAAAAACATCTGGTCCACCGTCTTGCTCTATAAAACCGAAACCTTTAGCATCATTAAACCACTTTACTGTACCTTCAGCCATTGTAACTACTCCTTTTGAACTCAGGGCCCCCTGGGAACCGTATGATGATTTTCCAGCTTCTCAACTGGCTAACAGTCTGTTGTGCCGGTAAGGTATGGAGTACAGTGCATTGGTATGAGTGGTGTACCCAGTGTTCGCCTGTAATATATTCTTCCCAAACCACAACAATAATAGCCGTTTAGCATAATAATATTATAAAAGCAACAGTTTTGTGATGAAAAATACGATAATGTGTAAATGTTAGGCGTTATGATGAAATATTTTGTTTGTAATTGTAATTACAAGTTCTTTAATGAGTTGTGATGATATGTTGATGGAGTGGAAAAAAAGTGTGACACAATGTGGCAATGGTATTGTCGACAACGTTGCGATTATTAGTGGTTCGTTTAAATGGAGGGAGGTTCACAGGTAAAAGAGTTGACACGGAACTACCCCTCCGTTAATTTTGTCAGCCAAAGAAAAAGACGACAAGCAAGCGGTATTCTTGTACTCCACGTCTATAACCGACCACTTCAACAATGTGATCTCATTGTATCCAGAATATACCTTTACGTCTCACTTTGCCCAGCTCGGCAATCATCGCATGCATTATATAGATGAGGGCACAGGGCCGGTCATAGTCATGGTTCATGGCAATCCTACCTGGTCCTATTATTATCGAAATATCATTCGTCTGTTGTCTGTAAACTATCGGGTGATTGCAGTTGATCATATAGGTTGTGGTCTTTCTGATAAACCTCAGGAATATCCCTATACACTGCAACAGCATATAGACAACCTTGACAGTTTATTAAATATACTTGAAGTATCATCCTTTTCCCTCGTTGTTCATGACTGGGGCGGAGCGATAGGTATGGGGGTTGCTACGAAATATCCTGAGCGTGTTGAAAAAATAGTTGTGCTCAATACTGCAGCTTTTCGTTCAAAACGCATTCCGTTTCGTATTCAGATCTGTAAATGGCCATTTATAGGGAAACTATTGGTACGCGGGTGTAATGCTTTTGCCTGGCCGGCTACATTTATGGCTGTAGTACGACCACTGCAAAAGGATGTGGCCTCGGCCTATCTTGCTCCTTATGATAGTTGGAAAAATCGGGTGGCGATAGCCGCATTTGTTGAAGATATTCCATTGAATGAGAGTCATGTCAGTTATTCTACACTTGAAAACGTGGAACAGGGGTTGGCTACACTGCGTGATAATGCAATACCCATATTGATTCTTTGGGGTGGAAAAGATTTCTGTTTCGATAAAGTGTTTTATGATGAGTGGTTGACGCGCTTCCCTCAGGCAGAACATTATTATTTTGAAGATGGCGGGCATTACATTCTGGAGGATAAACTGAGAGAAGTTTCTCCGCTGCTTACTCGTTTTTTTAATGCGTAAACAGAAGAGGTAAAAATTTGACTATGGTAGTGAATATCGCGGAAACTTTAAACCAGGTTGCTTCTGTTTATGGTGATAAAACCGGGTTGATTGAGGCCAGGTCTGGTAGATCAGTCAGCTTTTCAGAATTAAACAGTCTGGCTGACGGGTATGCGGCCTACTTTCACCAGAAGGGTATTGTCCCAGGCGACAAAGTGATGTTGATGGTTACGCCTTCCGCTGATTTTATATGCCTGACGTTTGCTCTATTTAAGGTCGGAGTGACTATTATTCTGATTGATCCGGGTATGGGGTATAAAAACCTGCTGAGGTGCATTGAAGGGGTGAAACCTTCAGTGTTTATCGGAGTTCCGAAGGCGCGACTGTTCAGTGCAGTATTTCCGCGTCCGTTCAAAAGTGTGCGACATTGGTTTTGTTGTGGTCAGTCGTTTGGTATTTTTGGCAAGGATATACGTCGGCAGATCAGCACAGATTCACCTGCATTTCCCGTCTATCAACCTGCAAACGAAGATCTGGCCGCTATTATTTTCACTACCGGATCTACAGGTCCGCCCAAAGGAGTCAGGTATGAACATTCAATTTTTGCAGCGCAACTTGAGCGGATACGCGATTACTATGGCATAAATGCGAATCATACCGATCAACCGGCCTTTCCGCTCTTTGCTCTTTTCTCTGCAGCCCTTGGAGCCTGTTCAGTTATTCCTGACATGGACCCGACCCGTCCTGCCAGTGTCAATCCTGAAAAATTCGTATCATCAATACAAAAGTACGGAGTTACATACTCATTTGGCTCTCCTGCAATCTGGAATGTTGTCAGTAGATATTGTCTCGACAATGGGATTTTACTGCATTCTCTTAAAAAAGTATTGATGGCCGGAGCACCGGTGCCGGGCGAGTTGCTTGAGCGTGTAACTGCTATACTGCCTTCAGATGCTGAAATATTCACACCTTATGGTGCAACAGAGAGTTTACCTGTAATTTCAATCACCGGAAAAGAGATTCTTGAGGAGACCTGGAAATATAGTCGCGTAGGCAAAGGTACCTGTGTCGGCAGGCCTTTACCTGGAATAGATCTGCAGGTGATTAGAATACAGGATAAAGAAATTGAATTTTACGAACAGGATCTTAATGTGCCGGTTGGTGAAATGGGTGAAATTATTGTCCGTGGCAATGTCGTAACACGCGCTTACGAGAACAATGAGCGGGAGACGAATCTTTCAAAGATGAAGGACGAGGGTAGTAATACTTTCTGGCACAGAATGGGAGATATAGGTTATCTCGATGACACAGGCAGATTATGGTTCTGCGGCCGAAAAGCCCATCGTGTTATTACAGATCAAGGTACTCTTTTCACTATTCCCTGTGAAGCGATAGTGAATGAACATTCTGATGTTTACAGATCGGCTCTGGTTGGAGTCCCGCGGGGAAATGGCAGAGAGGGCTGTATGCCGGTACTTATTGTGGAACCGGTTAAAGGTTATAAAGGTAGCGAGCAGGAACTCCTTGAAAATGTACGCAGACTGGCTGCAGCAAGTCCTGTTACTTCTCAGATACAACAATTTTTGATCCATCCCGACTTTCCGGTTGATATTAGACATAATGCTAAGATATTCCGTGAAAAACTCGCGAAATGGGCGGTTGGAAAGTGTGGAGCAATTGCATGAAAAAGGTTCTGGTTACAGGTGGTGGAGGTTTTGTCGGCCTTGCAATTGTTAAACTGGCAGTGGAGAGAGGGCTCGAATGCGTCGTTGTCGGTAGGCATACATATCCTGAAGTTGAGGCTCTCGGTGGCCGTTGCTGTAGAGGTGATATCAGGGATCTTGCATTTCTTAATCAGGTTTCAAAAGGGGTCGACACTGTATTTCATGTAGCAGCACTTGCAGGAATCTGGGGACCTTGGAGTGACTACTACTCTATCAATGTTCAGGGCACTGAAAATGTAGTTACAGCCTGTAGAAAAAACAATATTTCGCGTCTGGTATACACTTCAACTCCATCCGTAGTTTTTAACCGCAACCATATTGAGGGTGGCGATGAACGTTTGCCATACCCAGAGAAATATCTCTGTAATTACGCGAGGAGCAAGGTCATTGCGGAAAAAATAGTACTTTCAGCTAATTGCAAAAACATTCTTACCTGTGCTCTTCGGCCGCATCTCGTATGGGGGCCGGGTGATCCGCACCTGATTCCGAGATTATTGAAAAAGGGCAAGGAGGGAGAGTTGAAACAGGTTGGGTCAGGGACAAACATGGTAGATATCTCTTATGTGGATAATGTTGCTCATGCCCATATGCTTGCAGCCCTGAACCTTGATGATTCTGCAACAGCAGCAGGTAAGGCATATTTTGTGAGTCAGGGAGCACCTGTGAATCTCTGGTCCTGGATCAATGAACTTTTTATACGTGTTGGCATTGAGCCGGTTAAAGGAAATGTTTCTTTCACAGCCGCGTATACGGTTGGTGCTGTACTTGAGGGCTGGCACAGTTTATTCTGTAGTAAGAAAGAACCCAGGATGACCAGATTCCTTGCGGAACAACTGGCAAAATCTCATTACTTCTCAACGGCTGCCATCGAACGTGACTTAGGGTATTCACCACGTATATCCACGGCTGATGGAATGAATAATCTTGTCAATTGGATACAACAGAATGAAGCGACTCTTTTCTAAATGTATTTCGATAGCACTTATTACGCTGTTTCTGCAATTATCATGTATTCAGGCAGCAAGCGGTCTTTCTATAAGTGAGGAACGCAAAGTTGGAGAGAAGCTTCTCTATACAGTACGTACAGCCTTTCCTTTACTGGACGATCCTGATCTTGTTCAATATCTCAGCTCTCTGGGCCAGGAAGTTTTAGAAGTAGCTGGGCTGCAATACTTCGATTATCATTTTTTTATCATTAAAGATGATGAATTCAATGCTTTTGCTGCGCCCTCAGGGTTAGTGTTTTTCTATTCAGGTTTAATTGGTTCAATGAAGTCTGAGGATGAACTTGTTTCAGTACTGGCGCATGAAATAGGTCACGTTGCCAAGCGGCATCTTGCAGGTCAGGTGGAGAAAGGAAAAATTATAGGTGCTGCATCTATAGCCGTTGCTCTGGCTGCCCTGGCTCTTGGCGGGGGAGAAGCGACACAGGCTTTATTGACAGGCTCAATGGCAGTTTCGCAGAGTGCAAATCTTCATTATTCTCGAAAACATGAGGAAGAGGCCGACCTTATGGCTTATGGCTGGATGAAGAAAATGCAACGGAATCCAGAGGGCCAGAAGACAATGCTTGATACAATGCGCCGTGTTAGTCGCTACCGCAGTGATAAATTGCCACAGTATCTCCTGACTCACCCTAACCCAGAGGCCCGTCTTGATTATGTTCAGGCTCTTCTGAAAATAGACGAAGCAGTGTTGCAGTCGTTAACCGAAAACGATAATTTTGAATTTTTACGGTTCAAATACAGAATTCTTGCAGAGTCAGCAGAGTCAGATGTGCTGCGGGAAAATCTCATAGCAATTATGGGTGACAAAACTGTTTCAGTTCATGAAAAAACAATGGCTAAATATGGTCTCTCGCAACTTGAACGAAGAGTAAATAACTTTACTAAAAGTCTCGATCTGCTTGATGAGGTTATTGCAACTCTGCCGGATAAACAGATTTTTCAGAGTGACCGCGGTGTTCTGTTGTACACTGCCGGTAATTATATAGATGCTCGTGCTGTTCTTGAAAAAGCCTGTAATGTGAACGGAAAAGATATGTACAGTGCTTTTTATCTTGGAAAAACCTATCAGGCACTAGGGGAAATGAACAAAGCTCAAACGCTGTTCAGTACAGTCTCTTACGCGTTGCCTGAATACTCAAAAGTGTATTTCGAACTGGGGAAGATAGCGACCTTCAAAAAGCAGACGAGTGTAGCTTCTCTCAATCTCGGTAAATATTATTTGTATGAGGGAAAACTCAAACTTGCAAAGTTTAGCTTGAGAAACATTGTTAAAGACAAGATTTCTTCAGAGCAGGAGCGTGCAGATGCAGAAAGCTTGCTGGAGATGATTGAAAGGTTGGAAGAAAAATAAATACGTCCTGAGTCTAACCGGGTAGCGTTCTCTTGATTATTGCGCACCAAGAAAGTTATTTGAAATTTTGAATGGAATAACTCTCTTTAGCGTAGCATACATACTGCTCACGAATCACATTTTATGCCGTATCATCTTCTTAAACCTTTTCCAGTAATCATGGGTTATGATGGTTTATTTGATAAATAATGAACCTGATACCGTTTGATTTGACAAGAAAAGTAGAGCAAAAGTGTAAAACAGACCTCAGGAAATCAGATAAATAAGAAATTCGGTATTGCCTTTGGGACCAAGGATCGGAGATGTGACCACACCCTGAGAGGTGAGACCAATAGATGTGGCGAATTCCGTAATCTTGTCGATCGCTTCCTGATGCAGTGCAGGATCACGTACCACGCCACCTTTACCAACTTTTCCCTTTGGAAGTTCAAATTGAGGCTTGATAAGAGCGAGAATACGTGTGCGCTCAGAAAACAACGGCAAAAGGGGAGGGATAATTCTGGTAATCGAAATGAACGATGTATCCATAACCGCAAGATCAACTGGTTGCCCAAGATCGCAGGGTTGTAGTTTTCTGGCGTTGAAACGCTCGAATACCACAACCCTGTCGTCCTGACGGATCTTCCAATCGAGTTGCCCATAGGCAACATCTACAGCAAAGACTTTAGCTGCGCCGTTTTGCAACAGGCAGTCGGTAAAACCGCCTGAAGAGGCACCGACATCAAGACAGCACATATCTTCCGGTAGAATCTTAAAAAATTCGAGCCCTTTTTCAAGTTTGAGCCCGCCACGAGAAACATATTTACACTTTTCTTTCAGCCTCAGTGAAACAGTTTCAAGGTACTTCTGCCCTGATTTGTCGGCCAGGGTGTCATTTACATACACCTCGCCGGCGCCTATTATCGCGCGAGCGGTTTCGAGGTCCCCGGCAAGCTTATGTTGAACGAGTAGCTCGTCTAAACGTACTTTCACAATATTTCCGTAAGAAAGCAGTGCCTATCGACTACAGGCTACTCAGCTTTTTCTTGGCAATTTCCGCTTCCGGCGATGAACCGTAGTGGTTGACCAACTTCTTGTAAATCATCCGGGCGGTTTCGTTATCCGCGAGCAGTTCAAAGGCCATTGCCTGTTTAAGGGTAGCAGCTGCAGCCTTGGGATGGTTTCCATTTTGGGAAATAATTTTCTGGTATTGCAGGATGGCTTTATCATATTCCTTCTGGGCAAAAAGACATTCACCCATCATGAAACCTGCGGTGACCCCTTCATTACTGGATGGGCTTGAAGCCGCGATTTTATCAAAAGCGGTATAGGCTGAACTATAATCCTTTTGTTGATAAAGCAGTTCAGCCGCCCCCAATGGCGAATTAGTTGTAGCTTGGGCTACGGGGGGGGCAGTTGCTTGAACTGTTGGCTGAGGAGGTGCAGGTTGAGCAATTACTGCCGGACTGGGACTGTTAACTTCAGTGTTTTGAGTATTTTGCTGTGGCTGAACCGAAGGTCTGGTAGCTGAGTCGTTCACCTGTTTGGCATTTATCGGTGTAATATGGACAATGCCACTACCGGAACTATTTGCAGAAGTACTTGCTGCAAGGGCTTTGGCACGAGCCGCATCCGCTTTGGCGCGTGCATCTATAGCTCGCCGTTCAGCGTCACGGACTCTTGCGTCCTGAATTGCCTGAAGGCTTTCCTGCTGGATTCGCAGCTTTTCAGTCAATTCTGCAATTCTGGCTTCTTTTTGCTGCTGCTCTTCTGCGATCTTCTGTAGAGCCTCTTCTCGTCGCTCAGCTTCCTCTCTGGCGACTGCACCTATATTGGTTTCAAGCTCTTTGTTCTGTTCTTTGAGGCGTCGGTTCAGATGACTTGTTTCATCAAGCTGGCTTTTCAGAGTGAGAATTTCCCGATCCATCTGATCAATCTGGTTTGAAGAAGCAGCCTGACGTTTCTGGATGTCGTTAACCGTATTGGCTTTCATGTCCTCCAGCTTTTTATTAACGACGTGCAACTGGTATTGGAGTCTCTGGACTTCATCCTGTGAAGCACACTGAATGAGGAACGGAGAAAGGGCGGAAACCAGAAAAATATTGCGTATTGTCTTTTTCATCTGCATGAATGCCGAGTAGTAGTGTTGAGTTGATTAGCGAGACCACTGAGGATACGTGTGGCTTCCAGGAAATGTAAAAAGCCGTCTCTGGAATGAACCATTACGCATAATAGCGTAAATCTGATGCATTTTCCCGTCTCTTTTTGAAAAGATTACCTGATTGCCATCCGGGGACCACTGCGGTGATTCATGGTGACTCAGGTCATCAGTTAGCTGAGTTGGAGAAGCCCCCTCAACGGGTTTAACCGTAAAAAGCTGGTAAACCCCTTCGCGGAGACTGGAGTAGACAATCAGATCTTCAGTTGGAGACCACGATGGCTCTGCGTTTTCAGACCCTTCAAAAGTAATACGTTGAGTCTGGCGCGTTCGCATATCCATTACATAAACCTGTGGCTTTCTGCTTCTGTCAGACACAAAAGCAATTTTTGTGCCATCAGGAGACCAGCAGGCAGAAACATTAATACCAGCATTTTTAGTAAGTTGTTCAATTATTCTTCCCTGGCTATCGAGAAGATAAAGATCAGGGTTTCCGTCAACTGACAATGTCAGAATCATGGTTCTGCCATCAGGAGACCAGGCTGGCGCAAAGTTCATTCCTTTCCGGCGTGATAATGCTTTGGTAACTTTATCCTGATTCAGAGCTGTAATATATAAATTCGGGTTACCGGCATGGTACGAGGTGTAGGAGAGTGATTTTCCATCAGGAGTAAAGCGTGGAGAAACAATAAGATTTCCATGCCGTGTCACCTGTCGCAGGCTTTTACCTAAGATATCAGTCAAAAACACTTCCTTGACGTTCCGGACGAGAGAGACAAAAGCTATCTGAGTAGAGGCAATACCTGGCTTCCCAGTGACCTCTTTGATCACGTCGTCACAAAAATTAAAGAGCATTTTGTCCTGCTGCTGCATGGTGCCGCTGAAAGACTTAGCCATTATGACTTCATTCCCTGCAACATCGAACAGTCGCATCTCAAAAGCAACTCCTCCTGAAGAGATGGAGTACTGTCCGAGAACAACAAAATCTGCACCGAGCTTTCTCCAGTCTGCATTCTGTACCCCACCGTAATCGCGTGTCGGGATAATGGAAATGACGCCATGGAAATTGAGGGCTTTGGCGAGGATGTCTGCTGTGTCGCTACCAAATTTCTGTCGTTGTCCGGGAATATCTTTATTTTCAAACCAGGGTACAGCAAAACTGATTTTCCTGGCTTCTGCAGCACTGATATCTAAATATACTCGATCGGCGAAAGAATATCCGGGAGCAAGCAACATGAATGCGAAAAGCAGTACGTACTGTAATTTGAAGAATGTTTTGATAGTCATGTGTGTAAACCTGATTGCTAACGGTAAAATACGTTATCGAATGCCTCCGGGAGTAAAATTCAAACCTATTTCCATGCGTTGTTTTTTTATCGCAGCTGGAATTGGCGGAAACTCCCTGGCATCCTGAAGTGCCTTAGTTACAAATCTGTCAAAAACTTTATCGCCAGACGATGTTTCAAAAAAACTGTCAGCGATTTTTCCGTCTTTATTAATGGTGATGACCAGCGTTGCGCGCAGGGTTGGAGGCCAGTCTTTGTATTCGGGTAAACTCCAATATGCCTGTAATTTAGCAACTACTGATGCATAATACTGGTTTTCAAGAGCAGATAATTGCCCCGTCGACCGTAGCGTTGCAGACGAATCTGTGGGCTTGCTGGTCGTCGTCGGCGTAGTCGAGCGTGCCAGACGCCTCAGCGCCGCTTCAGCAAGACGCTTTTCTAATTCGGCTTCTTCAGCAAGTATATTAGCTTCTTCAGCTGCAGCCTGTTCAGCTTTGATCATTTCAGCAAGCTTCTGCCGCCGGACCTGGCTTAAATCTGGTTCAGTCGGTTTAGGAGCAGTTACCGGCACCTCTTTTTTAACAACCGGCACCTCTTTTTTTATTTTTTGTTTCGAGGGCTTGATTGAAATCGCCTGTTCCTGTGCAGGTTCAGGAGCAGGCTCAGGCTCAGGTGCAGGTTCGGGCTGTACTTCAGGTATTGATACTGCTTTCTCGGGGACCTTTTCAACCGGAGCCGGAGGCTTTGGCTTAGGCTGCGGTTTAGGCTTAGGTGCAGCAGGGGTTACTGGTTCGGCTGCAGCTGGCGCAGGTTCCGGGACTGAGACCTCCGAGAGATTTATAAGATTGACTGTATAGACATCCTCGAATCTGGGTTTTGATTTGAGGATGTCGGGAAGATACACCGCTCCAAGTGCAATGATCAGATGGAAGGCGATCGCAAGATTGAGTGGCATTTTCCACTCTTTGGCAGACATATATGTTACCCGGTACTCTTGAAACACAATATTAGTTATTTTCTTCTTGTGGTTTTGTGATCATACCGAGTTTGTTAAACCCGGCTGATTTTATATCGGCCATGAGCGTCACAACAATGCCGTAAGGTACTACCTTATCGGCTTTGAGGTAAATGGGTTGGTCTTTCATTTCTTTAGGCATGCCGTCAAGTTGTTGAAAAACCATTTGTTTCGGCACTTCTGTGCCATTCAGGCTGATATTTCCATCTTTATCGATAGAAATGACTTGTGGCTTCTCTTCCTGTCGTAAAGATTTACCTGTTGTTTCAGGGAGATCAACATCAAGTCCCTGTGTCATCATTGGTGCTGTAACCATGAAAATAATTAACAGTACCAGCATAACATCTACCAGAGGTGTTACGTTTATTTCAGAAACGAGTTTTTTTCTTCCGTTTCCACGTATTGGGCCCATACCTTATCGTCTCTTTAGGATATCGTCATCAGACACGGCTGAGCAGATCCCGCTCTACCAGGTTAAGAAAATCAGTACTGAAATCTTCAACGTTGTTGTCCACGCCATCTAGCTTATTCGAGTAATGGTTGTAGGCTATAACAGCAGGAATAGCAACTGCAAGTCCGGCAGCCGTTGCTATGAGGGCTTCAGAAATACCGGGTGCAACAACGGCAAGCGATGCAGAACCTCGCTGACCGATGTCATGAAAAGAGGCCATGATTCCCCACACTGTGCCAAAAAGACCTATGAAAGGTGTAGCACTACCGGTTGTGGCAAGAAAAGGCAGAGATGAACCAAGATGGTTGATGTGCTGCACATGTGCTTTTCGAATGGCTCTTTTCAGGTTGTCCATCGTTGCCAATTGCATGTCGAGCGAATCTTTAGATTCCTGGCCTTCTTTACGATTGCGTATTTTATTAATTTTCTGCAGTTCATTATAGCCCGCAGTGAAAACTGCTGCTTCAGGACTGTGCTCATACTCTTCAGCCGACTTAAAGGCCTCGCTGAGGTTGGAAGAAGACCAAAATGTCTCTATGAAGTCCTCGCTGTCAAGTTTGACCTTACGAAAAAGTCTGGCTTTCATGAATACGATGGACCAGGAGATAACTGAGAACAGAAGCAAGGTCAGCATTACAAGTTTGCCAACAGGTCCTGCATGTAAAATCATATCAGTGATTGAAAGCTGCACTCTTAGAAATCCTTTGTAAAATTAAACTGTTCATTGATAACGGTTTCAATCCATTATGCATGAAAATTATAGACGAGTCTAATCTGTATTAGACAGGGGCACATTGTACTCGTTTTTGCTAAAACTTCAACAGGACAGTTTGCGCAAACGAGGTGCTGTAATGAAATTCAGGGAAGGGCTTGATCTTTGTTAAACACGTATGGTGGAAGTGATAGCGCATGAAAAATCGACTTGCACAGCAACCTTGCCATCTACCCGTAACGTACCCTTGAGAAAGCTGACAGATGCTACTTTTTCTTTGAGGATAACTTTTATGTCTATTTTGTCTCCCGGTCCTACCTGGCGTTTGAATTTCGCGCCTTCAATTCTTGTGAGAACAGGTACTCCTCCGGCGTTTTCGAGTTGCCTTGATTCTGAAAGGTAACTCATCAAGAGTGCTCCTGACTGAAAAATTGCTTCACAGAGAAGGACTCCCGGCATGATCGGGTTTTCCGGGTAATGTCCTTGGAATATATCAAGATCCTCAGGGATTCTTTTTTGGGTAAGAATAAAGTTTTCACCTTGTTCAAGGATGGAATCCACCCAGAGGAATGGAGGACGGTGTGGAATCCTGTCGAGTATTTCCTGCTGAACAGTCATCTTTACAATCCTCCGTTAATTTCCAATACAGTACCGGTTATATATGCGGCTTTTCCGGATGCGAGGAAAAGGACTGCATCAGCAACCTCTTCAGGTGTGCCGAAGCGGCGCATGGGAACCATTTTTTTATACGTCGCAAGCTGCTCCGGCGGAAGGTCATCTATAAAGTCTGTAGCTATAAATCCAGGTGATACGCAATTAACGGTAATTTTTTTCTTTGCAGTTTCTTTTGCCAGGGATTTTGTAAGCCCAACTTGTCCTGCTTTTGATGCTGCATAATTTGCCTGACCGGCAAATCCCAGATGGGCAACGGGAGATGTTATATTGATTATTCTGCCAAATTTGTTTTTCATCATCAACAGAACCGCCGGTTTTGACATCAAATATGTACCGTTAAGATTGATGTCAATAACCTTGTGCCAGTCGTCATTTTTCATGAGTGCCAGAACACTGTCACGTCGTATTCCCGCATTGTTAACTAAAATTTCGACAGAAGGAGCAATCTGTTCAATTTCATTATAAAATGCCTGAACCTGATCTTTATCAGAAACATCACATTTGTAGAGGCGGAGTTTAGCCCCATATTGTTTGCATTCATTAGCGAATGTCTCAGCTGCACGGGTATTGCCGCCGTATACACCGAAAACTGAAGCTCCCGACTCGAGCAGTGCTAAGGTGATAGCTTTACCAATGCCGCGGGTAGCGCCTGTTACAATTGCTGTTTGACCTGAGAAATTCTGCATAACTGATCCTTATAGACTGCGTATGTAGCCATCGACATCATTAGAGACGATGACTCCGTAGTTAATTGCTCCCAGCCAGCCGGACATGATGATACCGACGGAGCCGACATGGAAAAGTCCTCGAACTTCCTTGAATATCGAGCGAGACATATCGAGTCCCTCGAATTTGGTACCGAATGATGTGCCGGCTGTGTGCAGAGTATAACGGTTAAAGGTACGTGGTGTCGCGGCTTCCAGCCAATCGATTTTCTCTTTCACACCAGGCAGATAACGGTCAAGGTCGGCGACAGCGCGACTTATCATCAACTCTTTTTCTCTTTCATAATCCTCGTCTGACAAGGTCATCCAGTCTTCATATCTACCGTTCATTGAGGCTACAATCGTGTAGCGGTTATGACCTGGACGGGTTTTAGGGTAATAAAGAGAAAATGTTTTAGAATTTGTATGTAGGTCAAGCAGTTCAGCAGAGTCAAACTCTGGAGCGGTGGAAGTGAAAAGCAGGTCACCGACATCCTGAATAGATTCTTCGGCTTTTACGCCCATGTAGACCTGACAGCTAGAGTTATTAACTCGTATTGCATCAGCTTTTTCGAGGAATTCGTCAGAGAAGCATGATCGATCTGTTAAATTGTGGATGGTATTAGTTATTCCACTGTTAGATACAACGGCATCAGCGGTGATCGTCTTGCCATTCACCTCAACACCACGTACTCTGCCGTTTTCTACTATGATGCTGTCTACCTTGGAATTGGTGCAGAGAGTAACACCATTTTTTTCAAGTTCATCGGACATCATGTGGATGAGCTTATCGGTTCCACCTTCAAAAGTGAAGACACCACGGTTCATGAAATTTGAGAACACGATACCGTACGTTATTGCCGGGTCTTCAAGAGTTGAACCGTTGGCGTAGGTGATAGGTTCCATCAACAATCGATGTACATCAGTTCTACCGGGAAAAAACTGTTCGAAAAGTTCTCTGGTAGTCATAGACTGGTCATCGTAGAAATTCATTCCGGCGACAGTTGCAAAAAAATTATTAACGGTCGTGAGGGGAATTTTGAATTCTCGCACCAGAATGGATGTGAAGTCGTCTTTGTCAAATGTTGTACGGATCGAGAATTGCGGATTGTCAAATACGATGTTTTTTAACTGGACAATAGAATTCATTATTTCTTTGTTCCAGTATTTTTTACAGGTTTTTACCATTCCATATGGGAAACCGTGCAGCGAAATGTCGAAAATATGGCCTTTTCTCTTAAACCAGGTGGCAAGTCCTCCAAGTCTGTGATGGTGCTCGAGCAGGAGAACAGAGTGGCCACAGTAGGCGAGGCGGTTGGCAGATGTCAGGCCTCCGAGTCCGGAGCCGATAACGATGACATCGTAATGGTCTGAAGTCTGGGAAAACGGTACTGGCATAATTCGTCAGTTTCTTTATGTTTATAGATCACTACGGAACTGTCACTTCAAAATGAAGATGTCAGAACTTGGGTAGAATGTGTTGATTCACAATGGATACGCCGCTAAGCATTGATCCGACAATGCCGAGGAAACCCTGATCGGTCCCGGCAAGAAAAAGGTTCTTGAAGCCTATATCCCCATCTTTAATCTTCATGGCGCTACCATAGATTGCACCGTGTTTTTTAGCAGTATACCTTTCTATTGTAACAGGGGTAAAGGTGTCTTCATATACAATATTCGTCCTGAATTTTCCAACGTATTTCTCAATTGTGGCAAGAGAGTTGCGCCGAACTGCGTTTTTCACTTCTGCATATTGCTCACGGTTTTTTCTGGTTTCCTTCCATTTTGTATAAGAAGCAAGATGAGTGGAGCGAACTTCAACGGTGGCGGAAGTGTTTAAGTTTTTAAAATTGTAAGGTAAGCAGATGACGCCGCTGTTGTAGTCTGCATAATCATCAGGCTGCTGATATGAAAACGGCTCATTTTCATTGTAAAAAATGACCGTTCTGTCACTTGGTAGTGTAGATATAGCATCGGCAGGTACCTGGTAGATAGATTCGACAAAACCAAGTCTTTGATGCTGTTCTTCTGATTCCTCAAGATGCAGGATTTTGCGTGTTTCCTGAAGCCCGATGGTGGATAGCAGATGATCACATTCAATTACCTCACCTGTATCAAGAAGGACCCCTGAAATGCTTCCTTGCGTATGATGTATTCGCGTTACTTTGACACCAAGACGAATGGTACCGCCAAGAGACTTGAAATGATCTGAGAGAATTGTGAGAAAATCTTTTATGTTTCCACCAGGCCTGAAAAATCCTTCCTTGTATATCGCTTGAAACATAATGGCAAACTGCGCAAGATCCATATCGTTTTCTATGCTGGAACCATAATACATAAGAGGGCAGAGCAGCATATCAACAAGTAGCGGATCATCCAGTGTTTCGGAAAGATACTGTTTGGCAGACCGAAAAGGAGCCGGGAGAAACGGGTTAAAGTCATCCAGGAAGGAGCAGAGTCGGTGGAAGCCTGAAGTAGAACCTGGAAACTTCAATGCAATTTCTTTGTTCAATAACGAAAAATCGTTTGAAAACAGGAGTGATTCCTGATTATTGAAACGGACTTCACTTGTTTTCTGTTGGTGAAAGACAAGTGATTTTCGATTGATTTTGAGCTGGCGGAGAAGTCTGTTCAGCGGGGCTTTTTTGTTGCCTGGTTCTGCATAGTTTGTTATCGCATGTAATCCTGTTTCAAGCAGAGTTTTATTGCGATAATAATAAGAGTTCAGTCCACCCAGTCGTGTATGCTGCTCAAGCAGGATGACATCGGGACAAAATCTGGCTAAACGGATAGCGGCGGCAAGCCCTGAAAGGCCGCCGCCGATAACTACACTTGGTACTTTCAACGGGTTAGGCGTCTTTAAGAAGAGGTTCCAGGTATCGTACGCAACTGTTCAACGATGCTAGTTGAGGATAGTCCTCTTCTGGGATCTGCAACTGGTGACGCTTGCGCAGCTCCATAACGATATCGAGAAAATCCATGGAATCAAGATCCAGCTGATCACGAAGTGGTTCATCAGGATTAAGGCTGTCGAAGTCAGCTTCATCATCAATATCTTCTATTATTTCGAGTATAAGATCTTTTATTTCTTCACTGGTCATGAGTTTCTCCAAATTCTACGTTAAAGCAAAATATCAGGTTTGAGTCCTTCGGCAGACGAAGGTATTCAAGTGTCGGCGAAAATCGAAAACCTTTTCTATACCACACCTGCTGAATCTTTTTAAGTTTTTTTTAGCCTTGGCATTTCCGGAAGGGCATGCCTTTCAATTCTCGAATTTTTTAATAATGACGGTCGAGTTAATACCTACCATACCAAAAGAGTTGTTGAGTATGGTTTTTACAGATTCTGCCTGAACTGCTGTGTT
Organism: Desulfopila sp.; assembly: GCA_041582995.1. Classification (GTDB taxonomy): domain Bacteria; phylum Desulfobacterota; class Desulfobulbia; order Desulfobulbales; family Desulfocapsaceae; genus Desulfopila. The sequence continues at coordinate 21,170 of JBFHGS010000064.1, forward strand.
GATGACCAGGTTATCAAGCGCACATTCCGGATCAAGGTTGTCTACATTGATCGTGGGGTGAATCATATTGTCGTCAAAGCTTGGCAGGTTTCCAGCAAGTTCAAGCACTCCAGCCGCGCCCATAGCATGACCGATTATACTCTTTGTATTGTTGATGTATGTTTTGTCAGACGTAGCAAACACTTCGCGTATTGCTTTACACTCTTCAATATCGCCCTGTTTAGTTCCGGTTGCATGAGTATTAACAAGGTCAATATCTTCTGGTTTCATGTTCGCGCGTTCCAGTGCAAGACGCATGCATTCCGCTTGACGCTTGCCATATGGAAGCACAAAATCACGGGCATCTGAATTCATCGCATAACCAACAACTTCTCCGTAAATCTTCGCACCTCGCTCAAGAGCCTTGTCAAGGTATTCCAAAACGTATATGCAACCACCTTCAGAGATCACAATCCCGTTTCGAGCTAAATCAAATGGTTTCGAAGCTTTCCTGGGATCTTCGTCTTCGCCGAGTGCATTCTGAGCTTTGAAGCTGGCGAATATGCCGAAAGAACCTGTTGATTCAGATATCCCGCCAGCTAACGCCATGTCCACTTCACCGAGCCTTAGCATCTGTACGGCCTGAATAATGGAAGCATTACCGGCAGCACAAGCGGCGCCGATGGAATAATGCGGTCCTGTGGTACCCAGGCTGAGAGTTATTTCACCGGCAGGGTTGTTCAGTACAGTACGAGGGTTATGATGATGGGTCCAGTAGGCAGTGTCATGCCCATATTGGCTGATATTAAAGACTTCATTCTCGGTTTCTACAGTACCGTGCTCGGTCAGGCCGATATACACTCCGATTTTAGAGCGATCGTAGACTGAAATATCGAGATTAGCATCGGCCAGTGCTTCGTGCGCGCAGTATACTCCAATGCAACCTGCTCTGGTCCCTTTCTTATTCTCTTTTTTCTTACGGTATTTTGTTTCAGGAAAGGTACATATTCCAGCCGGAGCTTTGCCAAAATAACGTAGATCAATCTCGGTGATTTCGCTTTCTCCATTTAACAGTTTGCGTCTGAATTCTGAAATGTTGGAAGCATTTGGTGCAGCCAGGCCAATACCGGTAATGACAATTCTGCGGGAGTCGGTTTGCATAGTCATGAATAACAATCAGTTATGAATTAATAATGTGTATTTTGCTTTGCAGTACTGCAACAATAGATAAAACGCACTGTAAGGCAAGCCAAAATAACCTGAACGAGCCGACTCTAGGATATATTTCTTTAAAGTTCAAGTGCTATGGGAAAAATATCAACCGTTCATGATAATTGCGAACAGTTCCGGAGATGATGATCGCGTCAGAAACGGAAACGATTTTTCCTCCTTCCCGGGAGTTTGCCTGAGATGATTCCAAGTAAAAAGACAAGTGCTCCGGCGCAAAACCAGTAGATAGAGTGCATGGAATTATTGTTGAAGCTATCGCCACTAATGAATGAGTTGACTGCAGACTCTGATAGACTATTCGGGAGTTGCGTAACGGCATGAGGTACAGTTTCTCGCGTTGGGGCTAACTGCTGTTCAAGATTCTCTTTATTAAGTACAAGTAAGGAGTACTGCTGTGATGCCTTGAATTCTTCAAATGCCCCGGAAGATGTGATTTCGTTCAACATCATGCTGGCAGGGACTGGCGTT
>JBFHGS010000065.1:0-22612 GCA_041582995.1 Desulfopila sp.
AGAGATTGGCCAATCTGGTCATGCAGGTCGGTTGCGAGCTGACGTCGTTCCCTGTCCTCCATATCCATCAACTCTGATGAAAGGTTACGAAGGCGCTGCCGGTGTTTTCTCAGTTCATCCTCATTTTTTTTCCGTTCTTCAATTTCTTCGTAGAGCGATGTATTTGAAAGACGGAGTTCACGGGTCCGAATTTCGACCTGTTTCTCGAGATCCATCTGGATAGAATGCAGATTTTCCTCAATTTGGAAACGTTTTTTAACTTCTTCAACGAGCAGATCATTGAGGTCTTTGAGCGATGAAGTGTGCTGGGTAATTAAATGTTTTTGATGATTTTTAGTAGTTTCGAATTCTGTGATCATTGAGCGGAGGTCGTGGCTGAGTTTGGAGAATTCGTTGGTGGTAAAAAGGTTCCAATGACTTTTATCATGATTGTGTAATTTGGGTGATGACTGGGACTGCTCTATAAGATTTCGAAATGTTGCAGTCGCTGTTCTGACCTGATTTTTGTAAAGAAACAGAAACAAAAGAAGAGTGAAAAAACCTATGATACTGTTTGAGAAAAAGACATAGTGGAGGATTATTCTGGACTGCGAAGTGATTGAGCGGTCTGCGTGTACTTCGAGCAGCCATTGTGCTTGGCCAAGGTAGTCCTTGAGAATGCTGTAAACCAGTATTTCATCAGTTGTTTCACGAAACACATGCTGTTTCTCGGTGCTTAGCCGGGCAATGTCCTCTCGTAGATTGTCAGGTATCTCTGATTCAATAAAACTAATAACACTACAACAGACCCTGGTTTGCTCTCTTAATTTGGTTAATAACTGACTGGTGAGGAGTCGGCCAAACACTAATGTGCCTATAATCGGACCATTACTTAAGCTGGTGATAATGGGGTGTGACGCAAGCAGCAATGGACCGGATGCCGTTTTGTGTAAACCGGTAATAGAGCCATCGAGGGTGGGGTGATGCAATAAAGGGTGGTCAGGGCGGATACTACCTGGCGGAAGTTCTTTTAAGACGATCTTTTCCTTTGTATTAAGGTCGATCAATCGACTCCAGATGAGTGAACCTTCCCTGTTGTAAATATACAGCAGGTTAATTTCACAGCCAATGAGAGTCTCATCATTGAGGTTGGAAGTGATATACTCTTGATTGTGATCTTTCACAAAGGTGTAGGTATCGTTCCAGGCGCCCCAGTCATGTGCCATTGTATCTAAAACCTTTAATTCCCGCATGAGTGCTTCGGTAAACCGTTCCATCTCCTGTTGAGCAAGCTTACGCTCTATCTGGAGTTGGTTAGGTGTGATTATCCACTTGATGATGTAACAGTTGGCAATAGAATATATGGAGACCAGGACAAGCAGGCTAAAGAATACTTTTTGTTGTAACAATCTGAGAATTGATATCATATTGATTGTCGACAAACAGTAAAATTTTTCATTGTGTCGCACAACCGTGGGAGGGAAGGCGTATGAAATGTGCTGTTATCTATAATCACACCTGTGTAGAGTACGGTCGATAATAGTGAATTATACAACTTAATGCGTCTTTTTTCAGCCGGATTGCACCTTTTGACCAGTTAGGCTTAAGTGGGCGCAACTGTTAACGGCTCTGGCTTGTATTTGTTTATTATTCTGTCCCAGGTCCTCCGCTGCAAGATGAGTAGGGGGAGTGTTCTTTCCTCTTTTAGCCTGAAACATTTCGTTTTTTTAGAGTGAATTGAGGCGTAAGCAGGGTTGAAAAAAACAGCGGAAATGTAGGTAACAAGAAGTATATTCAGAAAAAAATTACTTTTTACTCCAGGTACGCATATGGGTTTATTTGATATCATCTCTATTCTGGTCGTTCTTGCTGCAATTTTCAGTTACATAAACCATCGTTATTTTGGTTTGCCGCGGACCATTGGTCTGATGGCTTTGTCGCTCGTAGTATCTCTTATTCTACTGTTGCTCGGATCGTTGAATGTTGTTCCACTGGCAGATCATGTGGCGGGAATGCTTACGCGCCTTGATTTCTACGATACACTGATGCACGGCATGCTCGGTTTTTTATTGTTTGCCGGGGCGTTGCATGTCAATTATCAGGATTTGCGGGATATGGGCTGGGTGATCAGCCTGCTTTCCACCTTTGGTGTCATTGTTTCAACTGCACTGGTGGGATTTTTCACCTGGGGGACACTGTATCTGCTTGGTATGGAGATTGCGCCGATTTACTGTCTGTTGTTTGGGGCATTAATTTCACCAACCGACCCCATTGCTGTGCTCGGGATTCTTAAAAAAGCAAAGGCTCCCAAGCCGCTTGAAACAAAGATCACTGGCGAGTCTTTATTTAACGACGGTATCGGGGTTGTAGTTTTTCTGACACTGCTCTCCTTCGTTCAGGGTGGAGGACATGCCCCGGAGCCGGCAGCAATCGTAAAGTTGCTGACTATTGAAGCGGGTGGTGGAATTCTTTATGGCCTGGGACTTGGCTATCTTTCATATACATTAATAAAGCGGATAGATAATTATCACGTGGAAGTGCTACTCACTCTGGCTACTGTTATGGGCGGGTACCGTCTGGCGGAGGTTATGCATGTTTCGGCCCCACTGGCTATTGTCGTTGCCGGTCTGATGATTGGTAATCATGGTCGGTACCTCGGCATGTCTGATCAGACCCGGGAACATCTCGATACCTTCTGGGAGCTGGTGGATGAGATTCTGAATGCGGTTCTATTTGTACTTATTGGTCTCGAACTCCTTGTTATCAGTCATACCGTGAGCATGGTAGTAGCAGGTATTCTACTGATTCCCTGCGTGCTACTTGCCCGTTTTTTGAGCGTTGGGTCAATCGTTACTCTTATGGGAAAATTCAGTAGTTTTTCGCACGGCTCAATCCGCATACTGACCTGGGCCGGGTTGCGCGGAGGAATCTCAGTAGCTCTTGCGCTTTCCTTGCCGCTGGGGCCGGAGCGCGACCTGCTGGTAACCATTACATATTGTATAATGGCATTCTCTATTCTGGTACAGGGCCTGACAGTTGGCAGACTTGTACAGTATTTTTCTGAAAAACCTGCATATATTGAAGGTGAGTGATGAGACTTTCTGGGCAGGAATCGTTCGGGAGGGCAAGGAGAAATGCTTTTGAAAGCGCTTGCTTAAGGTCTGGCAAAGGCTCTTTTCAGAGAGTCTCTGCCAGATGTTAGTTCAGTAGCAACATGGAACTGTGACCTGATCAGGCACACTTCATCTTCAGATTCTTAGCGGTACTTATTTCAATATACGACGCTCCCTGTTTTGCTCCGAAACTTCCTGCAAGAACGATAATGAGGTCTTCATCGTCAAAGTGTTTGTCGCCAATAAGCCGGCAGATAGATTTCTTCAGCGGTTCGGAAGAGGTGATGTCGAGCTGTGAATAGTCAGCATACACGCCATATGATAAAGAGAGTTGACGCATCACTCGTTTATCGTAAATCTGGGCATAAATAACATTGCCGCCGCGATAGGCGGCAAGTGCCAGGATTGACTTACCGGTAACAGAATCGGCTACGATCGCTTTAGTATCGAGTCTTAAGGCAGCTTTTACCGCGGCTTTTGCCAGGTATGCAGTAATCTTGTTCTGATAACTGTATGGTACATTTATATACGCTCCATCTTTTCCTTCTACTTCTTTTATAATCTTGGACATGGTTCGTACAGCCATTTCAGGATATTTTCCGTTTGCTGTTTCGCCAGAGAGCATGAGCGCGTCAGTGTGATCAAGGCAGGCATTTGCCACATCAGAAACCTCGGCGCGTGTCGGGCGCGGTGAGTCTATCATGGAATGCAGCATCTGAGTGGCAACGATAACAGGTCGCCTTTTTTCAATACAACTCCTGATGATTTTCTTCTGGATGAGCGGAATCTGTTCGGTGGGAATCTCTACTGCGAGATCGCCTCTGGCAATCATTACGCCGTAAGCATGATCAAGGATCTCTTCAAGATTTTCAACCCCTTCATGGTTTTCGATTTTGGCTATTATTTTGATGGGGGATTTCTCTTCATCAAGAATCTCCTGAACGGCAATAATATCTTCTTTGTTTCTGACAAAAGAATGAGCAATAAAGTCAAGATCATTGTTTGCCGCAAAGCGTATGAATCCTTTGTCTTTTTCGCTGAGAGCAGGGAGTTTGACGTGAACAGAGGGGATATTGATACTCTTTCGGGCTTTGATAACTCCATCGTTTTCGACAGTGCAACTCAGGTACTCTTCGTCCTTTGCCATCACCGCCAGAGCAACGTAGCCATCGTCTATAAGAATCGAACTACCGACAGGAACATCTTTTACGAAGTCCTTGTGGGAAACACAGATTACATCATCCTGAGACATTTGACCGGGGGCACCCTTGATTCTGACCTTATCGCCAAATTTGACGGTAAGTGGTTCAAGAGCATCACAGGTTCTGATCTCCGGTCCTTTGGTATCAAGAAGAAGCGCTATTTTGTCAGATACTTTTCTGGTGTTGTTGATAACATCAAGAGCATCTTCATGACTCATGTGGGCGGTATTGAGACGGACTACATTCATGCCTGCCTGATACAACCTGTCTATAAACGGCACAGAACAGTTGAGATTTGAGATAGTCGCGACAATTTTCGTTTTTTTCGGCATGGTGTAACCTTCCTTGACTTCGGTGAGCGTGTTTTGAATATGTGAATGAAAAAATATGGTTTTGTTGAGGTATTGCAACCGTGATGATGCGAGCAAATAACATAAGCTTCTTTGTATTATTGGGCAACAGAAAGAAAAAAGCGCCTGATGCTCCATTGCGGCAGAATTTGTGATCCAAAAACAATGACTATGTGTGCAGTTAACGGCCAACCTGTTTGAATGAGAAAACAGGTTTACTCTATCGTGCATTCAGGATAACAGAAATGAACCGAAAAGACAGGCAAAGTAGTCGTGCAGAATGTAACGACTCATGGGGGAGATAGTTATGATATATTCAGCCTGCAACCTGTAATGCGTTGCTTTCAGATTAGAAGCTGAAAGAGAAGAGCGTTAAATGCTGTGCTGCAATCGTTCAAGGATTTGGATGCCATCAGGTGTAAAAGGTTCAAGGGAATTGAGTTGCAGAATCTCTTCAATTGTTGCAAATCGACCATACTGAACTTCTTCTCTCTGCAGCACAAACGGTCCCTCATGCTGGCATCGGTAAACTCTTCCCCACACTTTGTTTTCACCAGCCTCGTAATAATGATCAAACACTTCTGTAAGTGGTGTCCCGCTGATACCGAGTTCCTCGTTTAATTCACGTAAGGCTGATTCGTTATAGCTTTCGCCAGCGAGTACAACCCCGCCTGCTGCGACGTCCCAGAAGCCGGGGTAGATATCTTTACTCACTGTGCGTTTCTGAATGAAAATCTGTTCTTTTGCGTTGAACACCAGGATGTAGGTGGCGCGATGAATCAGGCCACGCTGTCGCATTACGCCGCGTGGCAGGGCCTCAAGAGGGAGGTTATCGCGATCAACAATCTGTACAATTTCTTCTGCAGGTGATTTCATGGGGATAAAAAAATCCTAACTGGCCCTGACCAAGCGGTAAGGACGGTTCATGTTATTGGGCTTCAGGGCTGAAATGGTTTTTAGAGCCTACGTTAAGCATTTCATCTTCAACAGATACAAGTCGTGCATCGACTGTGCCTCTGTTGAACAGGAGTGTCTGCAAGAGCCAGAAATAAAATATCACGGCAACTATTGCGAAAAGCGGTACGAAATAGCCAAGTGGACAGAGGACAAGCACTGTCAGCCAATGCAGAATTATAACTTTTTGTGAATGTAGCTGGATTGGAAAATCACCATGTCTCGATATTACTGCAAGTCCGCTCAGGTTCCAGCCATAGAGCGCGGTAAAGGCATGGAGGCGGAGAAGTGGAAGAGTCCTTTGAGGATCATAACCATCGGAAAACGCGAAGAGAATATAGACAATGCCGCTGATCGAGGTAATGAGCAGAAATAAGATGCCTGAGGTAAGAAAGGCCTTTTGCTGCAGCTGAATCCCTTGATGGTAGTAAAGGTAGAGAACAAGGGTTACGGCAACAAAGAGGGTGGTGGCGATCATGACCTGAGGCACGAACCATTTTGCCAGTATAAATAGAAAAAAAACTATCACACCGAGATTTATCGTCCAGAACAGGGCTTCTTTGATATGGGTGGCCATCTGCATCTCATGTTTTTTCATGAGAGAAAAAATGACCGACATACTGATGAGAGAGACGGGAAAAGAAAAACCAAGAAAGAAGGTGTCCAGTTTCAATTTATCCAGAGTAAACCAGTGAGCATAGATATCATTGTAAATAACCGGGCTGGAGATAAAAAGTGCAAGAGAGAGACAGAGCAGGGCCGCCTGATGAAATTTTCGGGAGACATCCACATGAGACTGGAATAATCCAAACGGGATGATTGAACCGAAATGCTGTATCCGAACCTTTTCTACAATGACACCGAGAAGCAACGGGATTACCAGTGTCGGAATGTACCATTCCTCGAAGCTGAATAATGCAAAACAGATTGAGAGGAGAAAAAACATCCGGCCGGTTTTAGACAGATTTTTTCTACCTTCCGTGAAGTATATGAGCAGAGTGCCGCCGCTGCAGAGGTTAAACAGAAAGATATGCAGCCGCTCGAAGTTTAAATGCTCTGGTGGAATAACATGATGCAGGAATCCACAGCCGAGAGCAATAGTCATGACAGCCATGAGGGTTGTTTTCAGTTGCCAGCTCACTGTGCCTGTCCTTTATGTTGTGCCCGGGGATCTGTATTTTTTCCGAGCAGGGAGTTGAGTGCTTCTGTAAGGGTTCGATGCCGAAATACAAAGCCGGAATCCTCAAGTTTTCTGACTGATACCCGACAACCCGACAATAATATTTCTGAAGCCATCTGTCCATACAGGAGATTCAGAATCCTCGCAGGTATGTGCAGTATCTGCGGGCGTCCTGTCACTCTTGCGAGGGTGTGCAGCATTTCCTTATTTGTGACCGGCTGGGGTGCAGCGATGTTAAGTGCACCTTCGAGAGAGGGTGTGACGAGGCAGTGGAGCATAGCGGATACCATGTCATCTATACTCATCCAGCTTATATACTGGTTACCGGTGCCAAAGTGATGGAAGAAACCGAGAGGTTTTGTTACCAGTAAACGTTGCAGAGCGCCTCCGCGAGGAGTGAGAGCTACCCCGAGTCGCATTAATACCGTGCGGATACCCGAGTCCGTTGCGGGGGTTGCTGCATGTTCCCAGGCAGCACATACTTCCGAGATGAAGTCGTTGCCGTCAGAGGTTTCTTCGGAAATGACTTCGCCTTTGCAATCACCATAGTAGCCAACTGCTGAAGCACAAAGAAATACCTGGGGCTTCTTCGGCAGAGAAGCAACAGCTCTGGCGAGCAGTTCAGTGCCTTTTGTACGGCTTTCCACTACCCGTTGTTTTTTTTCATCGGTCCAGCGACCCAATCCGATATATTCACCGGCCAGGTGAATTACACCATCAATTTCAGGAAGAGATGATAGGTCAAGCAGCCCCTGTTGGGGATTCCAGAAAATTTCGTTTTTCCCAGGCTCTGGTGGACGCCTGACAAGCCGCCATACCTCGTGCCCGCCGGTGGTAAGCAGTGGCACAAGTGCGCTGCCCAGGACACCGCTTGCCCCTGAAATAAGTATTCGAAGAGGCGTTTTGCTGCATCTGGCGTGGAGTTGCAGGTCATGGCGCAGTGTATGCTCGCGGTGGGTAAAGATTCTGTTGAGCATCTGCCGTACATGATTACTTGCAAAGTCCGGGAGCAGTCGCTGGCCTGGCAGGCTGAATTCAATAAGATCTTCAAGTAAGGCACCGCCCGCAGTATCTGAAAATCTATGGGTATGGCTAAAGTTTGAAAATGGACCTTTATGCTGAATGTCTCGAAACATGACCCCCGGGATTTCCTCAACATGATGAGCTTCCCAGGGGATTGTCAGAGGACCCTGACGCAGATGCATGAGAACTCTTCCTCCTGGAGCGATAGTACCTTTCTTCCAGATGACTTCAGAACCGTCCCAGGGTGGCAGTAATCGTTCCAGCGCTCCGGGTCTGGAGTGGAATGTATACAGTTCTGCTGCAGTGCATGGAAAGAGCGATTGATAGGTGAAAGTTTTTATATTGCTCACCGGGTGTCCTGTGTGTTGTGCAAGCGGCGCAGATTGTGTGCCGTCTCAGCTGATGACAGTATGTAAGTATTCTGTATGACAAATAATGGGCTCATATTCAGGTTATGGTAAGCATGATAATGATGCATGACAAACAGCTCAGGGCAGGAAGATGAGCAGGCCTGATAATTCCGTGGAAGATTTAGTGATTGACATCTCCTGCAAAGAGATGAAGTATGCATTTGTGATGTGCATATGAACATATGACCTTGTGGTATTACCACTGAGTTGCCGGATTCGGCGCTGGTGTAAAGATCAGATAGCAGGAGGCTGTCATGCAGAAAAAGAAAATTGTTGTTATCGGGGGTTCAGCGGCAGGAGCAAAGGCAGCCGCGAAAGCACGGCGATTGGATCAGCATGCTGAAATAACCATCATCCAGAAAGCTCCGGACCTGTCAATGGCCAGTTGTGGTTATCCGTATTATGTGGGTGGAACATTTAAGGACCGTAATATGCTTGTGGCGACGCCGACCGGAGTGGTGCGTGACCCAGGATTTTTCCAGAAAACAAAGATGATCAAGGCGCTTACGGGTACAGAGTGCACCGCAATTGATCGCGAGAAAAAACAGGTTGTCTACAGAGACATCAGTAGTGGCGAAGAGAGTTCTCTTGCATACGATAAGCTGATACTGGCAATGGGGGCGACAGCAAATCTACCACCTGTGCCTGGGCGTGAACTTGATGGAATAACGACATTTTTGACCATGCAGGATACAGATTACATTCATGCAGCCTGCACATCCGGCAGGGTCAACCGGGCAGTTGTAATCGGTGGAGGACTCATTGGGGTCGAAGCATGCGAGGCACTGGTTTCACGCGGTATTGCTGTTACGCTGATTGAAATGGAAAAGCAGGTGTTGACGTTTCTTGATCAACAATTGGCAATGCTGGTCGGTAACCACATGAAATCAAAGTCTGTCGATCTGCGCACCGGCATGAAGCTTGAGAGTTTTATCGGTAAAGAAGGCAAACTTGCTGGAGTTCAGTTGGCAAACGGTGAGATGATCTCCTGCGAACTGGCTATTATGGCTGTAGGTGTCAGGCCCAATACTGCACTGGCACGCTCCGCCGGTCTTGCAATCGGAGAATTCGGCGGTATTGCGGTCGATGAACATATGCAGACATCTGATTCCGATATTTACGCTGCCGGAGATTGCGTAGAGTGCACTCATCTCATTACGGGGAAAAAAGTGTACGCCCCAATGGGCGATCTGGCTAATCTTCAGGGACGGGTAGCCGGTGAAAACGCTGTACAAGGTAACGATGCGGTTTTTGCGGGTACAACGATGACTGCCATCTGCAAGGTATTTGATTTTGCTGCAGGGGTAAGTGGGTTAACTGAAAAGCAAGCCATGAAAGACGGTCTGCAAAACATTGAAACGGTAGTGAACGCAAGTCCGGATAAGCCCGGGTTTATGGGAGCAGGTCTGCTGGTAAGCAAAATTGTCGTGGAAAAGGACTCCGGTCGCATTCTTGGTTACCAGTGCATCGGTAATGGTGATGTTTCACGGCAGCTTGCCACCGCCGCCATGGCTATCCGGGGCGGGTTGACGGTCACAGATATCTGCAGTGCTGATTTACCCTATGCTCCGCCATACTCTCTGGCAATCGACCACTTCATAGCCTCTGCTCATATTATTCAGAACAAAATGAACGGAAGGCTCAAAACAATAACGGCCGAAGAGGTGTATGACAAGATACAGGCGGGTAATCCTCCGGCGTTTATTGATGGTCGGGGGCCGGATGAGCATGAAGTCTTGCGTCTTGGTGTCGGTGAGAAGTATATTCCTCTTGGAATGTTGAGAAATGTGTTAGCTGATCTGCCTCAGGAAAAAAACACCGAGATTGTCTGTTTTTGTAAAATCTCACTTCGCGGATATGAAACAGCGCTTATACTTGAGGCGAATGGTTATACTAATGTGAAAGTAATGGAAGGCGGAATTATGGCATGGCCCTATCCGCGTGAAAAATAAAGAGGGGGCAGTACAGTGACAAAGATGAAAGACGGTGAAATTCTAGGTGGCCACGAAAACTGTATAATATGTGGCAGGAATAATCCGTTTTCTCTGGGACTGAAGTTTCAGCCGGTCGGAGGCAATGCCGTGGAGGCATCCTTTGTTGGCGGACCGCATCTGCAGGGATATGAGGGTATACTTCATGGAGGCGTTATTTCGGCGGTTCTTGATTCAGCTATGGCGCACTGTCTGCTATTGCAGGATATTAAAGCTGTTACAGGGGATCTGCGGGTACGGTTTTTACAGTCAATCCCCTGCAGCAGTCGTGTAATCATCAGGGCGTGGCTGACCTGTGCAGTTTCCACCCTGTACGAACTGAAAGCCGAGGCCCGGGTTGATGGTCAGCTGGTTGCCAGAGCCAAAGCAAAATTCATGCAAAAAGAAGGTGTGAAGTGACTACATTTCGGCTCACAGTTGTTGTCGATAATACGGCGAAAGAAGGGCTGGTCAGTGAACATGGCTATGCACTGCATCTGGAAGGGCCTGAGGGCAATATTCTTATGGATACCGGCCAGAAAGATGCATTGTTGCCCAATATGGCCAGTCTGGGTATCGATCCTGAAAAGATATCCACAATTGTCCTCAGTCATGGGCATTACGATCATACCGGGGGCGTGGCGGATATCCTGAAACACAACAGGAATATCGAAGTTTACCTGCATGCCGGTGTGTTTCAGCCGCGTTACAGTCTTGATGGCGAAAAGCCGACCATAGTGAAAATGCCACTGGTGGCCATGGAGTCTGTGATGCATCATCCTGACGTCAGAACCCACTGGCTGACGCGGCCTGTGGCGCTCACGAAAAATATCGGAATCACAGGTCCTATCTCGCGAGAGAACGAGTATGAAGATACCGGCGGATCATTTTACCTTGATCCGGAAGGGCACGAGATTGATACCATAAAAGATGATGTAGCCATGTGGTTACACACACCGGAAGGTTTAGTTATCTGTGTGGGGTGCTGTCATTCAGGTCTGGTAAATACGCTCAACCATATTATTGCCAGAACAGGTGAGAGCAGGATCGCCATGATTATCGGCGGCTTGCACCTGCTCCATGCGAGCAGCCAGCGGCTGGAAAAGACCGTTGAAAAGTTACGTGAATTTACTATCGGCCGAATCATCGCCTGTCATTGCAGTGGCGAAAATGCCGTTGCATATCTGAACGATAACCTTGATACGGAAGTTTCGGCAGGTTATGCGGGACTGGTTATTGAGGTATAAAGCAGAGTGAGATAGCAAACATGATTGCAGAAGAGTACTGCAATCATGTTTTATAATGAAAAAATTACTTCAGGTTCAGTTCACCTTCAGATTCAAATGGAATACTTCGTGTAAAGCTGCCTGAACTTACCCGTACCCGGCCTGTGAGTCTGTATTTTATACTATCAAGTTGTGACTCGGGTTTTCCTGCAGTTTGAATCAGACCTATTACCGAACTTACCATATCCAGCATCGAGGCGTACACGTCTACAGGTACCAGTGCTGTGCCATACGGAGGTACTGTCAACTGCTCCCCTTGAAGCCCTGAAGCGAATTGGCGCCCATCCAGCTCAACGTCACAGCTCAGCCCCTGGATTTCGAGAGGTGTTTCATTAGGATTCATTATCCGCAACTGAACCAGAAATGCTGTTTCCAGTGTTTTTATTTCGCGAACCTGGATGTCTGCGAGATTAACTTTAGGCTTTTCGAAAGAAGATGTCAGACCGGCGCAACCTGATAGGAGCAGCAGGCCGAAGACTGTTATCATAGATGTATATTGCCGAATAACCGATTTTTTCATGGTACCTCACTGAGGTGTTGTTGCTGTCTGTTTCGGGATGTCATATCCTGTCGGTCGATATTTTCTTTTCTTGCGGCTGCTATTCGTCTGAATATTTCTATAATTGTGGGTAACTTTTTAAAATTCTCAGTTGAAATTCTTCGCAGCACCACATCCGTTTCCGCGATGACCGTTGCGGTTCGTTTCAGCTCGTCACCGAAGTAAGCCATTTCTCCGAAGATATCCCCTTCGTTAATAATTGAGAGCACTTCGTGCCGATTGTTATAGGTTTTTGCTTTTCCGGTATCGAGATAGTAGATACCGTCAGGTTCATCTCCTATGCGAATAATCACCGAACCCTGCTTAAGCCATTCGAGCCTGAAGTACTGTTCCCATTCTGTATCTACAACAAGCGTATGGTAGATGTTGTGATTCATCGCTTTCAATAATTGCTTGGAGAGATGAAAGAGGCGGTCGCCTAAAGAATCTCTTTTCTTCTCCATTAACTTCATGCCGCGGGTATTGAAATCACTGGCAGGATAGGGCGTTTCTCTGATGTATTCAAGTATTCTGGCTATAGCGAGGTCTTCATTTCCGGATATTTCGACAAAAAATGCCTGGGCATCAATGAGTTTATTCCGGACTGCCGGGAAATCCGGAAGGATGCCAAGTAACAGATTGCCACAGAAAAGGTCCATTGCCTCGTTTTTCATCTGGATAAACTGCAATAACTTGCTTTCATCAATATCTTTTGGGCAACTGTGAATGCCGGGTTTGTAGACGGTATAGGCATTCATTGGGTGGAGTACACTTGTCAGGCTGAATTTCCCGATGCTGACAAGATATTGCTGGTCTATTTGCTGGTTACGGGCAACTTCCCGGTCCATCAACATTGTTGTGCCGAAATGTCCGCAGAGCTCTTCTAGTCGGTTTGCAACTGCGAAACATGTACTGAATTTTGCTATTTTCCCGCATAACTGAGCTTCAATAATATTGCCGAGAAACAAACCTATTCGGGTTGGCGGAATGTTTCCTGCTTCCATCTCCTGAGCGAGTCTGACAGCCGTTTGTACGGCTCTGGTGCAAATTGCCGTGTCATCTTCTCCGAATCGCTTTTTAAAGATGACGAGCGAGCCGTCTCCGGCAGAAGGTTCTACCTCAACCGGTGTATTGTCAGGTAAAGTTATGATCTTTTGAAGCTTCTGGTGATAGTCGATGATGAAGTCTTTCAGTTCAACAGGACTCATTGCTGAAGTCCGTTGAGAGTATTGAACCATGTCTGACATCAGAACAACCACCTTCTGCTCCGGATCGTGGACGCTGGGACGTATTTCTTTCAAACTATTTGCCATTGGACCTTGTCATAAGATGGTGATTACCCGAGCCCGACTGGGAGTTATCGTGCGGGAATGTCTGTGCAACTGTAGTTGTATACTATCGCAGCAAAAGTTGAGAAACAATATAAATTATCTATTACAAATGTATTCCTTATTTAAATGTTACTCAATAAACCTGTTGGGGCGAGGAATCGAAATGCTATTCAGTAGAAGCAACAATGCAGGAGCATTTTGGGGATATAGGAGTCTGTCGGACGTAGGCTATTGTCACGGGAAATTGAAACATCGAGAACATCTTTCAGTACAATTGCAGTAGGATATATGCGCTATATGTCTGCTGATTGCAGATATGCGGGCTGTTTGTCTATTTGCGTAATAGAGTCATTTCCGGGTCTGGCTGTTTCTTGCTGCTGCATGTAAGGCGAGTGGTGCAAGAGCGGTTTTTACTATGCATGTATTGTAACGTACTCTTGAGAAAGCAGCTGTAATTAATAAAAAAATAATATCAGGTAATTGAGACGGGATCTGTCGGTCAGTCCGGCAGATCAGAATCCGACTCAACAGCTGTTTCAGGCAGGTATGCGGGAGGGGTATGGTTGAAAAATAGTGTAAAAAGTTAAAGATTGTGCCGAGGCTTAGTCTTCTGTGTCTACTACGTCTTCTATTGGCAGAGTATTCTCTTCGCCTTCGACTATATCTTTCTGCTTATCGAGTTTACGCTGTTTCTTTTCTTCTTTCTTCTTTTTCTTTTCCAGCTCTTTCTTTCGTTTTTCGAATGAATAGTTTGCTTTAGCCAAGAAGACACCTCCTGAAGTATTGGGTCATTGTAACAAAAAAGCCCCCCACCGCGAAGCGGAGGGGGGCTATATTGCAGTCGTTCTAATATATTAGAGCTGAACTACATTCTCAGCTGCAGGGCCTTTGGCTCCGTCGACAACGTCGAAAGAAACGCGAGCGCCTTCTGCAAGAGTTTTGAAACCTTCGGATTGAATTGCTGAATGGTGAACGAATACGTCCTTTCCGCCATCCTGCTCAATAAAACCGAAACCTTTAGCATCATTAAACCACTTTACTGTACCTTCAGCCATTTGTACTACTCCTGTGTGCTGGGATCATTTTCGAGCCCGTTTTTATATAGCCGATTCATTACGTTATGTTTCGGCTGGACGTCAGGATTAACTATAAAACTTACAAGTTGTTAAATTAATCCTTGCGATGTCAACTTCCAGGCCTCAGCCTCAAGAGGTTTAGAATTGTCAAAACCCATTTTTTCTGAATATCATAGGATAGCGACGCCGCGTTTCGTACTGTTTGACAAACCACCTTAAGCAGCAGAAACTTCGTCAGCAACACATGATTTTAATAACTAAAAAAAAATGAGGACAAACTGAAGGGGATGTTATTCTACTTAGCACGATATTTGTCTATAGTAATACTCTTGTTCAGGTAATGCAATGAAATAAAACACAGTGTTGGTCGTAAAGGTGTTATCTGTTGATTAATGCAGAATAAATAAAATACTTGAGCAATACGTATTTTTGATTCCCCCTGAATCTCAGCTTGAACGGGTGAGGGGGGAGGAGTGAAGAGTGAGGCGTGAACGGCATTCGTCGCAGGTAACTCGATAGATTACATTATATGCTTTAATATTAATTTGTTGCAGTGTTGTCGGTAGTTGTGCGCTCCTCACGCCCGACTCTTAACATCTCATCATACGTGCTGAGACGTTAAGGTAATCCGATAAGTACTTTTCAAATTCTCTACTAGTGCTCTGTAAACATTAAGAAGTCGTAATATTTCTTAGCAATTTCGGCACACAGCAAGGCACGAATGAAGGAGCATAGCAACGCTATGTAACTGAATGAGAAACGAAGTCAGTGTGACAAAAGGGCTGGAAATATGCGATAGATTAAGCTTTACAGAGCACTAGCCTCGTTGTTGAAATATGTAGGATGTGAATATTCCTGAGAGTATAGTATCCTTTGACAATAAGCCGAATTCGGCCTCATACTCTCTGAAGTTTAATCCAGACATTGTCAGCTTCTACAGTTTTGACAGTACATATAGTCTACGTCTACTATGGTTCTCTGCCGAAATCTATTAGCATGACATCGCCTGAACTTATATGTAAAATTTTTGTATCCGATTTTTACATGATGTCGTTATTTAAGGAGTTTTAAGTTTGAGTTCAGTTAAAACCACCGCACTGACCGTCAAAGACCTGCATAAAAGTTTTGGACAGACTGAAGTCCTGAAGGGTGTTTCCTTTACTGCCAATCAAGGTGATGTCATAGCTGTTCTTGGGTCAAGCGGCTCAGGGAAAAGCACGATGTTACGATGCGTTAACCTGCTCGAAACTCCAAACAGCGGTCTTATTACCGTCTGCGGTGAACCCATCATCATGAAAAAGAACCGCAAGGGCGAAATAGTTCCTGCGGATCGAAAACAGGTCGAGCGTATTAGATCTAAGCTCACTATGGTGTTTCAACAGTTCAATCTCTGGTCGCACATGACCATTCTTGAAAATGTGATCGAAGCGCCAGTACATGTGCTGAAGGTACCGAAAGCCGAAGCTATAGAAAAAGCAAAGATGTATCTCGATAAGGTTGGTATTCACGCCAAGATTGACGCATACCCAGCCCACCTTTCAGGGGGCCAGCAACAGCGCGCAGCCATTGCCAGAGCTCTTGCCATGGAACCTGAGGTAATGCTTTTCGATGAACCCACATCAGCACTTGACCCTGAACTGGTAGGTGAAGTCCTCGGTGTTATGCGTAAGCTTGCTGAAGAAGGAAGAACCATGGTGGTTGTAACTCATGAGATGGGTTTCGCACGAGAAGTTTCCAATGAAGTCATTTATCTATCCGATGGCTTAATCGAAGAGCAGGGTCCCCCGTCAGAAGTTTTTTTCAAACCGAAATCTGAGAGATTCGCACAGTTTCTTAATACTGTGCTTTAAGCTGGCTCAGCCACAATTCAATGAATACGAGGAGAACAGCATGAAGAGAATTTTAACGTTTGTTGCAGTTACATTTCTACTCTGTGCAGGTATTGCGCAGGCAAAAGAATGGAAGCAGGTTCGTGTAGCTATTGAAGGTGCATACCCCCCTTTCAGTCAAGTATCACCTGAAGGAAAACTCGTAGGTTTTGATGTTGATATCGCTGTAGCACTCTGCGAGGCTATGGGAGCGGAGCCTGTTCTCGTAGCACAGGACTGGGACGGAATGATTCCCGGTCTGCTTGCCCGCAAGTATGACACCATTATTGCCTCTATGTCTATCACTGATGAGCGCCTGAAAAAAGTCGATTTCACCAAGAAATACTACCAGACTCCGGCTAAATTCATGATCAAGAAAGGTGTTATCCCTGCCTTCTCACTTGAAGCTCTCAAGGGCAAAGTTATTGGTGTTCAGCGTGAAACCGTTCATGATAAATACCTCACGGACATTTACGGAAAGAACGTAGATATCAAGCGTTACGGTTCGCTCGATGAAGCCTATCTGGACGTTGAAGCCGGACGTATTGATATTGTAATGGCTGACAGTGTTGCTCTAATGGAAGGTTTCCTTGATAAAGAAAAAGGAATGGACTACGAGTTTGTCGGCCCAGACATGGTCGATCCTAAATTTTTCGGTCCCGGCATCGGTGCTGCGGTACGTAAGCAGGATGCTGAGTTGAAGCAAGCTCTGAATCAGGCAATTGATACCATCCGAGCTAACGGTACCTACGAGAAAATCCAGAACAAGTATTTTAACTTTAATGTATACGGCGACTAATATTCTTTTCGCCAGTTACTCTTCTGCCGGAGGAACATATCTACGTTTCTCCGGCCTTATCTGTATTTACCTATGATTGACCTGCACGGATATGGTCTCAGTATCGCTCATGGCACACTGTTGACCGTCAATGTATCGCTAACATCTCTTGCGATAGCCGCCTTCCTTGGAGTTCTCGGAGCGTTGGCCAAGCTTTCAGGCTCCCGCGTTCTGAAACTTATTGCCGAAATTTATACAACTGTCATCCGGGGTGTACCTGACCTGGTACTGATGCTGCTCGTTTTCTACGGTGGCCAGATGCTTGTAAATCAGGTCGCACTTAACCTGGGATACGAGGGGTATATAGATATCAACCCCTATATCGCGGGTGTGCTCACTATCGGTTTTATCTTCGGGGCCTATATGGCAGAAACGTTCCGTGGAGCTATTCTGGCTGTTCCGGCAGGCCAGCTTGAGGCGGGTGAAGCCTACGGTATGAGTAAATTACAGGTGATATTTCGAATCCTGCTCCCTCAGATGGTTCGACATGCCATTCCCGGTTTCGGCAATAACTGGCTGGTACTGACCAAAGCCACTGCGCTTGTATCGATTATCGGGCTGGACGACATGGTACGCAAGGCATCTCTTGCAGCGGGTGCCACTCGTATGCCATTTACTTTTTATTCTGTTGTAGCTTTTAACTATCTCATCATCACCACCGTTTCCATCTACCTTCTGCAGTGGCTCGAGAAAAAATACAGTTTGGGGGTAAAAAAGGACTGATATGAACTTCTCTATCATTGCTGAAAATATCAACGTCTATCTCGGTGGCGTTGTTGTCACATTTGAACTTGTCAGCCTTTCACTCATTTTCGGCTTTTTTATCGCCGTAACACTTGCAGTGCTGCTCACTATCAATACAAATGCGTTCATCACTCTGCCTATCCGCACGTTCGTCTATTTCTTTCGCGGAACACCGCTTTTAATTCAGATGTTTCTGGTTTACTACGGTATGGGGCAGTTTGAACTCGTCAAGACAACATTTCTCTGGGATTATTTCAAAGAAGCACATTTCTGTGCACTCTTTACATTTGCACTGAATACAGGCGCATATACCACAGAAATTTTCCGTGGTGCAATTGTAAACACACCCCTTGGCGAAATCGAAGCCGCAAAAGCTGCAGGTATGTCACAGTGGCTCATGTTCAGACGAATTATTCTGCCAAGTGCCTTCAGGCGGTCGCTTCCTGCTTACGGCAATGAAATGATATTCATGTTGCATGGTACTGCATTAGCCTCGGTTATAACCATTGTCGATATTACAGGTGCCGCACGCATTATCAACTCACGGTTTTATAGTCCGTATGAAGCATTCATCACTGCCGCCGCATTTTATATGGTCTTTACTTTTACAATGGTCTGGGTTCTGAAAAAGCTTGAGTACAGATGGTTAGCACATCTCCGCAGGGATGATTCGGCCTGAAAAAAGCAGGTATTTCAAACCCTGCCCGACCGGTAACAGCCCCTCTGAACATCGCAGTGCTCCTATTCAACAACTGCCATTGCTCTGACAGGTGCACCATCTGCATTCTGAATATTCAATGGCAGGCATGAAAACATACAGTTCACCGAAGTAATCGAAACCAGATTTTTCAAGTTCTCGACAATTACCAAGCCGTTGCCAAGCAAGGTGTGATGAACTGGAAAGTCAGTTGAATCGATGTTATCAGCAGATATGACGTCGAGACCTATTCCTTTCAAACCAAATTGCAACAGCCACTCAGCAGCATCACGTCCAAGTACCGGAAAAGGATCAAAGTACATCTTACTCCCCCAATACCTGTCCCATCCTGTTGCAATAAGAAGAAAATCAGCTTTTACCAATTCTGAAACCATCGGCTTCAAATCTTGGATTGTGATCAAATTACCACTCTTCTTTTTCTGGCTGTAGATGCAGGCAGCACCATGGAACTTTTCTATAGGGAACTGATCAAGACAGCACCCATCCGCAATCATATGTGATGGAGCGTCCACATGCGTACCAGTATGCGAATACAGTGATATTTTCTTTTCCCGAAAACCATGCTCTGCAAGCGTGCACTGCTCAACAATAACAGGTGGCTCGGTGCCTGGGAAAACAGGCATTTCCTGCGTCACTGAATGTGTCAGATCAAAAATTTCCATATACTATGTTCTCTATATCAATTCAGGTTAGCTTCATTTCAATTGCAAACCACTTATTTGAGATGCTCGCTGACCAGAACTGATACGAATGCAAGCTAAGAGGAGACCATGGATGCTCCTGCGAACATCAATATGATAAAGACCATTGATAATCGAGGAAATCTTTAGGCAAAGTACCACTACTCATTCAGTATCTTCCACTGCAACCATTCATCAACAAGCTGATCGTATAGAAGATACTGAGTAATTCTTTTTTAGGCGACGTGACTATGCTTCATCATCAACAATGTCTTCACCGACAGTGTCAACAATTACGGTATGACACTCAAGTTCGCACCAGGCATTAAAGAGTTCTCTATTAATACCCTTTGGCCATAGAGATGGATCTGTATACCAGTCTTCCAGCTCCGACTCAAAAAGTTGCATAAAATTCAGGGTTACCCATTCTTCGATATGTTCAGCTTCTGCGTCATCAATGAGGTAAACCGTCCGATCCTCATTAGCCTCTTCGTAGGTTAATTTCGTTCTACTGTCGAGAGGATCAGCCTCATTAATCCACTCTATAAAAGGCTCTTTCAATCGTACTATTACCGCCGCGCGATTAATCATATTTTCTTTTTACTCCACAATGAATGGGAACTTCCAAATTATTCAAATAATACAGGGCAGAAACTCATGACCCGCTGGCATACCCGAACTGTTATTCTGCCCGTCTCCCAGCGTAATACTCTTTCCTTCGTCAGCGAGCAAACTGTTTCTATCTTTTAATTAGCCTTAACCACATATCATTCAACTGTATACTCATGATCATTCCAGTGAAGTTTATTTCAATCTGTTTTTTATCCATTGACAACATCAATTCCACTGTAATTTTTTGTCACGAAGACATACCTTAGTTCGTTTTCATCCGAAAACCAGGTCATTCGTTCTAAATCTTGGCAATCTGGCATTTTCTCATAGTTACAGATTTTTATTCCGCCGTCTCATCCCTCAGCACCAAGGAGTATTAGTTATGCTGAATAACTCTGATTTTAGGCGAGTTGACAGTGTTTGTAAGGGGTAACGTCATACGATTTTTTTTTACTATTTCATCGTTGCCAATCCGGAGATATTCACACGGTGTCATAATCTGTCAGGATACCCACACGCCAGCATATCACATCTTCGGAAAGATCTTGAAATACCTTTTTTTACTTCCTTTTACTTCCACCACTACACAGAATTTTCGGCAGGGAGCGTGCCGGAATCAGCAATTGAAACTCGTAATAGTAGAACAGCTGCAGTAATACTATCACACGACAATAGATGATAACATGATATAGACTGACAAACGGCACTCAGACCTCAACTGGAGGAAAAGTCATGCACCGAACCACCTATGGTTTGCACCTGTTACTCTTTTCGATTCTTCTGATACTTTCCTCCTGTGCGTCAAGATACGAACTCCCTCCTGATAACGAGATGCTTGCCTATAGTGTCGAAGGCGAAGATCTGCTTCAGATTATGGCGCCGGTGTTTGTCATTAGCAATCCTGAAATCGACTATAATCGCATTGGGAGCCCACAACTCGCAATGCATGATAACGCAGTCACTCAGATAGTTATCAATCCAGACCATGCAACTATCTATGCCGAGAGAAGAACATGGCAGAGCGCGAGTAACAGCTATACGAATCTTATTTATCGGGTTCACTTTCAACAGATTCCTTTCAAACTCATCCCCTTTCACCTTGGTGCAGGAAAGAATATCGGTCTGTTTGTAATACTCACTCTAAATTCTGATAAAGAGCCACTGCTCATAACTACACTCCACACCTGCGGCTGCTATCTCTCGTTTACGCCCACATCATTTCTTGCCAGCAGGCATTACCCGGATAACTGGCGAACCTCAAAGCAATCGGTCTACGGTGAATTTCTACCTGGTATTCTGAATTTTACAGAGAGTGCCAAACTTCAAAAGCTTCATGTCACCCTTCGGGGCGAAACCCATAGAGTTCGTGACTTACACATATTTTCAGATGCAAATACAGTTAATTACCAGGATAAAAAAGCAGTATTGCGACCCCTCAACTCTCTCAATAAGCTCGAAACAGAAGGACTTCCAGACGCATCGTTTTTCGAAACAGCAGGTGCGCGTAAAGATTATGTGGTCGGCAGCCAGAAAATCTGGGAACGGCTTTTTATCAGCTGGTGGGCTCTGGACTGGAGAGTAGGAGAGGACAAACGCCTTGGTTACGACCGGGAAGACGGCACAGTTTTCTACACAAGCCTGAAGCCATGGGCACGCCACGATTCAGATCTTCGGGACTTTAATTCGTTTCTCAAATATTGGGGATGGAATTTATAACCAACGCCCCTTATGCATTTCCCTCAGTTAAATATTTGAATAATTTTTCCAGCAATAGTGCATTATGCACATCAAGCTCAAGGAACTCAATACCGACTTTTTTAACCAAATGAGAACCGGAATCGCCATCATCTGAGGTTTCTTCTCGCACCAGACGTACCGGTATATCCTTCATATAGAGCGGGGTACCGGCAAAAATGATTTCAATAGGCAGCTGCGTCGGCAATATTTCACTCTCATCACAAAAAAAAGACAATCCTCCGGCACTTATATCCTGAATGCTATGCATTCCGTTCGGAGTTACGAGAATTGCCTCCGGCCTGCCTTTTATCCGTCCGTTTTTTCTGCGATCTTGAAAATCAGAGTCTGTCATATTATTACGCCTCCGGCGCAGTCTCTCTCTAAAAGAAACACACATCCCATTATACAGTGCGGTTGTGCGGTACCATGAAACATCCCTGGTCTTTCTACATATACATCCGAATTGCCAGATAAGACATCATCCCTTTACATCCCGAGTGAAAACATCGCATCAAGATCATGCCTGGAAAACGCTTTAAAGGCAAGCATCGTCTCTGTTGCAGCAATTCCATCAATATCACACATTTTATCAGTGACAAGAGCCGCAAGATCATCATTATCTTTTACACGCGCAACCGCTACCAAATCATAATTGCCACTTACAGAATATACTTCCGAAATGCCCTTTAGCTCCACCAAGGCCTCGGCAACGCTGTTTATTGCAGTGCGCTCAGCTTTTATCAAAATAATTGAAGTAATCATCAGTTTTACCCGCATCTGTTTTGATTGAAATGATCTCCCATATTATGAAGGCCCAGACATACCTCACAATAATCATTTATATGAAGATGATTACCAATTACATCTGAGTCTCTGTCTCTTCACTCTGTCTTACTGCGATTCAACTTTTGCTGCATGAACAAAATCCATAATGTGTAGCCACCGACAGCAGTACCAACCGGAACAGAAAGTAAATTTAGCAATCCGATACACATACCGGCAA
>JBFHGS010000066.1:0-22594 GCA_041582995.1 Desulfopila sp.
AGGGTCGGGAGCATTGAAACGATTGAATGCCATAAAGTTTAAAGAAGCTCCGGCCAGAATCATTTCGGCAGCTATCAGCATACCTATAAGAGTTTTCCTGGTGAGCAGACCATAAACCCCCATACCAAAGAGCAGGGCAGCAACAAGCAGGTATGAATTAAGATTATTGTGTAAAGCCAGCATGGACATCAGCTTTTCCTCCCTTCACGAGCAATGACCAGAGCACCAATAATTGCAATGAGTAGAACAATCGAGATCAGCTCAAAAACCATTGAATAAGTTGTAAGTAACTGAGTACCCACAACTTTCACAGAGCCGTCATTTATCTTAGGTTCGGAACTCCAGATGGTTTTAAAGGCGACAACAGAAAGACCGATAGTGAGAAGCGAGGCTGTTATAAATCCGAAAGGACCTGCTAATGCGCTGGTCGGGCCGTGATCTTTGGCATCTTCAGGAGCCGCTAGCATGATGGCAAATGAAATTGTGACCGCAACCGCGCCAACATATATCAGTACCTGCATCATCGCGACAAATGGTGAGTTAAGGTAATAATACAGGGCCCCGATACCTATAAAACAGATCATGAGACCGGCAACAGCGCGAACGAGCCGCTCTGCATTACAAGCAATCATACCGCCTGTGATGGTTATGCCTACCGTTAAAAGGAATATCAGGCCAACGAGGCCATCTGCACTGAAAAGAGATGGATTCATTTATTTCGGTCCTCCAGTCGTTGAAGAAGATCAAAGTAAAAATCTTCTTTCCTGGTACTAGCCAGATTGTATTCCTTGGAAAAAGTCAGGGCATTAAATTTGCAAGCTTCAACACAGGAACCGCAGAGTGAGCACTTGGTAAAGTCGAGCCTGTATTTTGTAAGGACTTTCTTTTTAGACCCTTCAGGTTTTTCTCCGTCCAGCGATATACAATTGGACGGACAGGCTCTTTCGCAAGCCATACACACGATACAATTGGGCTTTCCTTCTTCATCTTCGATAAGCTCTACATGGCCGCGATACCTTTCGGGCATTTTGAGCGTTTCGTACGGGTAAGGAACTGTGACTACTGGTTTGAAAAATTCCCGGAAGGTAATGCTCATTCCGATGAAAAGACTCCAGAGTCCTTTAAAAATCTCACTGAAATAGGCACCCATCTTAAAACACCTTCAGTAATCCCGCGGTAAACAGCAGGTTGAAAAGAGAGAGTGGAATGAGAATCTTCCAGGATAAGTTGAGCAGGCCATATATCGTTGTTCGCGGAAAGGTCCAGCGAATCCAGATAAAAGTGGCAATAAGCATATAAATTTTCAGCAGGAACCAGATGACTCCCGGTATAAAGCCGAGAAACGGAAGTGGCGGATGCCAGCCACCAAGAAACAGTATGGTCGTAACACATGAGCCAATGACGATATTGGCATATTCAGCCATGAAGAAAAGACCGAAACCCATGCTGCCGTATTCAATATGAAAACCAGCAACTAATTCACTTTCCGCTTCACCAAGGTCGAACGGAGCCCGATTGGTCTCCGCAAGCGTACAGGTAAAGAAGATAAGGAAAGAGAAGGGCATCAACAGATTGTGTGAATTTCCAAATACCGGAAAAATATTCCAGTGCAGAATGCTAGGACCTTGCTGGTTGACAATTTCCATAAGATTCATCGTGCCTGTCATCATAACGATTGTCATGGCAGTGATGAGCATCGGGATTTCGTAGGCGACAGCCTGGGAGACTGAACGTACGGCGGACATCATTGCATATTTGTTGCGCGAACTCCAACCGGCGAACAGAAGAGCCATAGAGCCGCTTGAAGCGAATGCGAAAATCATCAGCAAGCCGACATCCATGTTGCGGGCAACGATAGTGCTGCTGAACGGTATGGTAACAAAGCTCATTATAGCAGGAAACATGGAGAGAACAGGTGCCGCGATAAAAAGTACCTTATCCGTGCCACCGGGAATCATGAGCTGTTTGGCCATAAGTTTGAGGCCGTCAATAGGAGGCTGCAGTAGCCCCAGAGGACCATTGATGTTTGGTCCCGGGCGTCGTTGAATGCGACCGGCACCCCGGCGCTCGGCCCAGACCAGATATGCTGCATTCAACGCAGCAAAGGCGATCGCCGCAACTACAGCAAAGATCACGTTGAGAAGTGTTGTGCTCATAATTTCTTCCTTACCTGTCTATCTCGGGTATGACGAGGTCGAGACTTCCCATAAATGCAAGGGCATCCATGATCATCATGCCTCTACACGTTTCATCGAAAAGATGCATATTGGAATATGTTGGTGAGCGCAGTTTGAGACGGTAGGGAGTTTTGGTGCCGTCGCTTACAAGTCGAACTCCAAAACTTCCTCTGGCAGTTTCAACGGCCTGGTAATAATCACCTGCCGGTGGCTTAATGATTTTTGGTGCTTTTTCAGCCATAAAAAGGCCGTCCGGCAATTTATCAAGAGCCTGTTCCACAATACGGAGTGACTGCTCGATTTCGGCCATTCTTACATTATAGCGGGCAAGAGAATCACACTCGTGAAATACCGGAACCTCAAAGTCTAACTCAGGGTAAACAGAATAGGGTTCATTCTTTCGTACATCGAAATTAATACCTGAGCCTCTGGCTACAGCACTGGAGGCACCGTACTTTCGACATGTTTCTTTTGAGAGGAAGGCATTGCCTTCAAGGCGTTTACGGAAAATGATGTTGCCCGTTACGAGCTTGTCGTATTTATCGAGAGATTTCCGCATGCGTGGGATAAAGCGGCGTGCTGCATCAATAAACTGGTCATCGATATCATTGTACAGTCCGCCGAAGCGGAAATAGCAATAGGTCAGTCGTGAACCGGTGACAGCTTCCATCATGTCAAGGATATGTTCACGGTCCTGAAGGGCGTACATAAGTGGGCTGAAACCACCAAGATCCATAACAAAGGCGCCGAACCAGAAGAGGTGGGAAGCAATTCGATTCAGCTCAACCATTATGACGCGTATATACTCAGCGCGTTCAGGTACCTCGATGCCTGCAGCCTTTTCAACACATAGCACATGGCCATGAGAATACCCAACTGCCCCGAGATAATCCATACGGCTCAAATTCATGAGGTATTGGGGATAGGGTTTAATCTCACCCATCTTCTCATGCATTCGGTGAATGTAGCCAATTACTGTTTCTGAATCGACGATATACTCGCCGTCCATTCGCATTTTTACTCGGAGAACTCCGTGGGTTGCAGGATGCTGTGGGCCTACATTGAGAACAAAAGTTTCGTCCGGTCCAAGTTGGATAGGTTTACTCATGCCTTGAAGTCCTTTCGAAGTGGGTGAAAATCTGCGTCCTCTGGCAGGAGGAGAGGAATCAAGTGTGGATGACCCTCGAATTTGATACCGAAGAAATCATGAGTTTCGCGTTCGTGCCAGTTGGCTCCCGCATAAATACCGGTAATAGTCGGAACAATGGGATTTTCCCGGCTGACTCTGGTCCGGATGACAATGCGACAAACTTCAAAGTCGTATCTGCTGAAATCATAAATGATTTCAAATTCTCCTTCTTTGATCCAGTCAACTCCGGTAATGGTTTCGATGAAAAATTCGGCATCGTCGAGTATTTGTATTGCGTCGATAAGCTGGTCAACCGCGACCTGAGCGTCAATGTGATATCCGTGAACTTTGTAGTCCCGTTCTATAACACCATTGGGTCTGGGGCCTTCTTCCTTCTTCTGCTCTTTAGCAGATTCTTCAGTTTCGGCAGGAGCTTCAACAATTTCTTCGACGACTGGTTCAGGTTCTGGAAACAGAGCCTGCAGTGCCTGTTTTGTTGTTTCTGCAATCATTTCCTATTGCTCCGAAAGTGCTGATAAATATTAGACAGGTCAATGACCCGGATACGCCTCAATTACGCCTTAGCTGATGCTTCGGGATCCTTCCAGCGTTTCCAGCCGGAGACCTTGTGTTCAAGTTCAATGATTCCCTGAAGAAGAGCTTCCGGTCTCGGTGGACAGCCAGGAACATATACATCTACAGGCAAAAATTGATCTGCCCCGAGCACAATGCTATATTGTCCTTCGAAGGCAAATGGTCCACCGGATATGGCACAGTTGCCAAGAGCCATTACCCATTTAGGCTCAGGCATCTGGTCGTAGAGGGTTTTGATTCCGGGCATCATCTTTTTCGTAATAGTACCGGCCACAATCATGACATCACTCTGTCTGGGTGAAGGCCTGAAGACTTCAGCACCGAAACGAGACATGTCAAAACGGGCACAGCCGGTAGCCATCATTTCAATGGCACAACAAGCTATACCGAATGTGAGCGGCCAAAAAGAATTGGCTCGGCAAATGTTGATCAGTTTATCCGCAGCGGCAAACTGAACTATTGATGAGGGTACTGGTTCACTTATCGAAGGTATGTTCTCCGCTCCCACTTAAATACTCCCTTAATCCATGCGTAAACGACCGCAAGTGTTAAAATTCCGACAAATATGAGGACCTCAACGAAATCCCGGATGGAAGACGCAAACATCTCACTGTCGTATGCAACTGCTACCGGAAACAGGAAAAGCACGTCCACGTCAAAAGCGAGGAATATCAGAGCATACAGGTAGAATACCACTCCGTAGCGGATCCAGCTGTCGCCGATTGGATCCATACCACACTCAACGTATTGCTCTGCCTTGTTAATTATTTGGCGGGTTTTCAGGGGCATTAAAAGATAGACTATAGCGATGGGACCGAGGGCGAAAGCAAGGCCGCCCAGTGTGAAAGCGGCTACCCAGAGAACGTTGTCACGGTAGAGAAAATCGGTGAACTGGGGCTCCATAGATATAGTCCTTTTGCTTGTAGAGAACGGTTCGAAGTAATCCTAAGCAGGATTGAAGAAGATGCTCAAACAAACTGAACATTTAAATGTATAGAAAATTGAAAACACAATGTCAACAACAATATATCGAGTTTTGGCCATGCCACAAGGTGGCCGTCAATGTGTACGTTTTTTCACCGTGTTACATTTTGAAAAAACTTGAGAATCTGAGAATTCATGCTATGATGAACCTCAGTGATTAATAATTACGATGGATATCATCAATAAGACTGAATACGGCAGGGAAGATGTCTATAACATTACGACAATTAGAGATATTTATAGCGGTTGCTGAAACTGCTCAGGTTACCAAGGCGAGCAAGAAGCTGTTTGTTACTCAGTCTGCAGTCAGTATGGCCCTGGCAGAACTCGAAAATCAGCTTGGTGGTTCTCTCTTTGACAGACATGGCAGGAGTCTTTTACTGAACGCAAGGGGCAGATATCTGCTTCCTCTGGCGAAGGATATTACGTGTCAGGTTTCGAATATCGAATCCATCATGTCTGAGCGTAATGACACTCTGGAAGGGCATATTAACGTTGTCGCCAGTACTACTCTTGGTAACTATATTCTCCCGTATCTCATTGGTGCCTTTAAACGGGTTCACCCGAGAGTGCACGTGAATCTTTTGGTGTACAATACGACTAATGCCGAGCAACTTGTGCTGGAAGGCAAAAGTGATGTCGGTTATGTAGAAGGGATCCTCACGCGGAACAGCGAAATTAAAATTCGGCCCTGGTTCCAGGATGAACTTGTCATTTTATGTGGACCAACAGATCCGCTTGCCCATAATGATACCTTCAACGTTGAGACAGATTTTAAAGACAAGAAGTGGATTATGAGGGAGAAGGGTTCTGGAACTGAGGCCACTTTCCGCGAAAAAATGCGCGACTATCTGGATCAGATCAATGTCGTAATGGAGATGGGGCATCCTGAAGCGATAAAACGTGCTGTGGAGTCAGGAGCAGGAATTGCCTGTCTTTCAAGCCTGAGCGTTTGTCGTGAGACTGAACATGGATGGATTAAAGCGCTGAAGATCAAAGGACTTGATATGACACGGCAGTTAAAAGTCATTCAGCGAAAAGATAAAGAAATTACCGATGTTCTGGCAGAGTTTCTTAACTTCTGTGATGTAATGACTACCTGTAACGAAGATAGAGTCTGTTTGTCATCACCCTGGAAACTGCAGTCACTTCTTGCGCGTCACTCGGCCCAGAAGCGCTAACGCTGATTTATCATGAACGTGATTGTGGTAAGGTGATTCGTTCTGTAGATTTTGCAAACTGTTTGTGATACCATTAAACTAAAAAAGGTCCTGTTAATACAGGACCTTTTTTAGTTTAAGGCCATGTGGAGGGGCAGTTGCACCTCCGGCATTTCTGTCTTTGGCCATGAGAGTACGTCTGAACTCCTCTACTGATCGTCTACCTTTTCCAACTTCAAGTAGTGTCCCGACAATATTACGAACCATATGGCGAAGGAACCCCTCGCCGATAAAGGTAAAGATGTACCGGTTGTCCCCAGTGGCATTCAGCTCAGCCGCCATCAGATTTCGCACCGCACCCTTTCTCGATTCTTTCTCTTTATCCCGAGACCCTGCGTTTTCAAAAGAAGAAAAATCATGCGTGCCTACCAGAATAGAAAGACAGGCTTTGATACTGGTAAAATCAAGCGAATACGGAATATGAAGGGTATATAGCCTTTCCATTGGTGGCATGATCTCACCGGTAAAAAGACTGTATTCGTAATGCTTACCCCGCGCAGAAAAACGTGAGTGGAATGTTTCTTCTACTTCGTCAGCTCGAAGAATACGTATGGCGTATGGCAGCATCGAGTTCAACCCGCGCATGAATGCAGGGCATGAAATGCTTGTGGACGTCTGAAAGTGTGCAACCATACCTTCTGCGTGCACACCTGCGTCTGTTCGTCCAGCACCGTGCAGATCTACCTCGGTGTTTGTCATACGGGTGAGACATTTTTCAATCTCACCCTGTATGGTGATGTCATGTTTCTGGCGTTGCCAGCCATTGAAGTCGGTGCCATCAAAACTGATGAGCAACCTGATATTTCGCGTTGTGGTCATGAACTCTTTTGATTCTTATTGAGCAGTCTGCATCATGGGAAAAAAGGTGCTCCCTCAAGACCTGTGGTTTCAGGGAGGCCGCAAATGAGGTTCATATTCTGTACTGCTTGTCCTGCTGCACCTTTAACCACGTTGTCAATTGCTGACATCACGATAATGCGACCTGTTCGTTCATCAAGAGTAAAGCTGATATCACAGAAGTTGGAACCGCGAACATACTGGGTAGCCGGAAAAGAACCTGATGGTAGAATCCTTACAAAAGGTTCCTTCTCATATGCCTGTCGATACAGATCAGTGATAGTTTCAATCGTAGATCCCGGGAGAAGTGTGGCGTATACTGTGCTGAGTATGCCACGGGATATGGGCAGCAGGTGCGGGGTAAAAGATATTGTAAGTTGCTCTCCAGCGGCGACTGAAAGCTCTTGCTCGATTTCGGGAGTATGCCGGTGGGTACCGCCGACCTTGTAGGGCCTGAATCCATCTGCAACTTCGCAGAAAAGAGTGCCTACAGCTGCTGAACGACCTGCTCCGGAGGTACCGGATTTAGAATCGGCAATAATTGTTTTCGGATCGATAACTTTTGCCGCAAGCAAAGGGCTGAGACCGAGAATAATAGATGTCGGGTAGCAACCCGGGTTTGCAATCAGGCGAGCGTTGGTTATCTGTTTTCGATACCGCTCCGGAAGGCCATATACAGCTTCACCGAGAAAGTTAGCCGAAGAGTGCGGTTGATACCACTGCTCGTAGGTTGCGACATCGCGGATGCGGAAGTCGGCAGACAGGTCGATGACTTTTTTACCGCGTTCAAGGAGCTTGGGTACTATATCCATAGCTGTCTTGTGAGGTACTGCCGTGAATATAACATCAGCACGCTCGCAAATTTCTTCTGTAGAGAGATTCTCGCACACCAGTTGCACTTTGGATCTCAGATTTGGGAAAACTTCCGAGAGAGGTTGTCCGGCATACTGTCGGGAGGTGGCAACAGTCAAATTAACCTGCGGGTGGTTACAAAGGATACGGGCGAGTTCGGCTCCGGTGTATCCTGAGGCTCCTACTATGGCGACCTTGATCATGGTGTTTCTCCTGTGGGAAATTCTGCGGCTGAGAATGAAGCTTACTGCACTCTCAGTCGGATCAGTATAAACGGAAAAAGGGAATAACAGCAGAGCTGTTATTCCCTTTTAAAAGCGATACCGCGTAGCATAACAATTCCATTGCAACACTCTGCCTGGAGCAGAAGGAACAGAATTGTAAAAAACGGTGATTAACGCTTGGAGAACTGGAACTTGGCGCGGGCGCCTTTCTGTCCGTATTTCTTACGCTCTTTGACACGCGGGTCACGAGTGAGCAGTCCTGATCTTTTCAGGGGAATACGATTCTCAGGGCTTACCTCAAGCAAAGCTCGGGAAATGCCATGGGACAAAGCATCGACCTGTGCTGATTTGCCACCACCCTTAAGGGTAGCCAGAACGTCGTACTGCTCGGCGGTTTCAGTAATTTTAAACGGCTTTTCAATTTTCTGATTTTTGAAAGTGCCGCCAAAATACGCGTCAGAATCCATCTGATTTACAATTACTTTACCGGTACCCGGTGTAAGCCATACACGTGCAATAGCGTTTTTTCTTTTGCCGGTGGCATAAAATCGATCTTGAACCATGGTTTTCTCTCTCCAGGATTAAATATCTAAAACTTCAGGCAGCTGAGCGGCGTGCGGATGTTCAGCACTAGCATAAACTTTCAATTTCTTCAGCTGAGCGCGGCCGAGTTTGTTTTTCGGCAGCATTCCTTTGACCGCTTTGGTTACCAGATCAGTAGGGTGTTTTGCAAGAAGCTCTTTGGCGCTGGCTTCCTTGAGACCACCCATGTAACCGGTGTGACGGTAGTATTTTTTATCGTCCCACTTATTTCCGGTAAGCTGAATTTTGTCTGCGTTGGTTACAATGATGAAATCACCATTGTCCATAAACGGCGAGAAGGTCGGCTTGTGCTTTCCGCGAAGGCGGGAGGCAATCTCGGTTGCCAGACGCCCAAGCACCTTGTTCTCTGCGTCGACAACGTACCACTTTCTATCGATCTCGTTGACTGGAGCAAGATAGCTTTTCATTGTGTCCCTCAAAATGGCTGTCAATTAATAAAAAAAGGTTCAGCAGCGCCGAACCTTTTATAGTCGCTAATGGAGCGGGAAACGAGATTCGAACTCGCGACGTCAACCTTGGCAAGGTTGCACTCTACCACTGAGTTATTCCCGCTCATGCTGTTGAGTAGTGTCAAAACAGCGGCATATATACAAAGTCGTGGTGGCTGTGTCAATAAAAAATTGGGTAGCGTTTGAAATTTGATTATATTTTTTTTGCTCTGTTCTGTCACGAAAAATAGAGATGGTTTTAGTCCTATGGGGTATGATAGCCTGTTTCATTGACTAATAGAACTGACATTCCTTGTGTTTAGAAATGTACTGAAAATATAATTCAGCTGCTGCAAATTTACTGCGTGAGATATCATATGACCGAAGAGACTATGGCCCCGAGGCAAGCGACAATTACCAGGAAAACTGGTGAAACAAATATTCATCTTGATCTGGTACTTGACGGCAAAGGTGAACATCAAATCGACTCCGGTGTGCCGTTTCTTGATCATATGCTTACATTATTCACTGTCCATGGTTTTTTCAATCTCAGACTTGATGCGGATGGCGATACGGAAGTTGATGATCATCACACTGTCGAGGATATCGGTATTTGTCTCGGCCAGGCTTTTGGCAGGGCACTTGGCAATAAAAGCGGTATAAAGCGTTATGGCAGCTGTCATATGCCGATGGATGAAACTCTGGTGCGTACGGTTGTTGATCTCTCGAACAGACCATACCTGCATTATGATGTACCTGTGGCAGATCAGAAACTCGGAACGTTTGATACCTGCCTGGCTAAAGAATTTTTCCGCGCCTTCTCTCTGCATGCCGGGGTGACCATGCATGTAGATCTGCTGCATGGTGAGAATACTCATCATATTATAGAAGCGGTTTTCAAAGGAGTTGGTAGAGCAATGGATGAAGCTACACTTCCGTTGAAGGCAGGTGGTGTAATGTCGACCAAAGGTTGTCTGTAATTTTAACGTAATAATGCATCCACATGTACTCTATATTTCGATATCAGGTGATGTGTTATATTATGAAGAGATTTAATTCTAAGGGGGGTCCTGTGAAAACATCATTAACCGTTTTATTGTGCAGCTGTCTCGCTCTGGTTCTTTCTTCATGCTCCGGCATGCGTGGAACACAGGCAGGGGATTCGCCGCAGATTATGACGCCGGTATCATGCATAGCGGTTCTGCCAGCTATGGCAGGCGCCGATGAAGTGAGTCCCGTTACCCAAAAAGACGTAATTGGTCTGCGAAAGGGTGCCCGTCTGGCTGATGCAGTTCTTTTGCAGCAACTCGAAGGTAATGCGAAGGTGAAGATTTTATCACCTTCGGACCTCGGTGGACCTGATCAAGAGCTTGAAGGCGGGTTGGGTGCAACCATAGACATGGTTGCAGAGGAGATGAGTTGTGATGCTGTGATGGTAACCACCGTACACAGATTCAAGCAGAGGGTCGGCGGAGAATATGGGGTGGATGAGCCTGCCTCTGCAGCATTTGAGATGCGAATCATTAATACCCGGAGCAAAAATGTTATCTGGGCGGCTGACTTTAATGAAACTCAGGAGTCTCTGTTAGGTAATCTATTTTCTTTCGGTAAGGCTGAGAGTCGTGGGTTCAAATGGATTACTGTTGAAGATCTGATGACGCAGGGGGTAAAAGAGCGCCTTGCAGAATGTCCGTATCTGTAGCATTGGACAAAATACAAAAACGACGCATGGTAGTATACAGTTCAAATATAAGTTGAGGAGTCATCCGAACTTTTATCAGCC
This sequence comes from Desulfopila sp., assembly GCA_041582995.1. Classification (GTDB taxonomy): domain Bacteria; phylum Desulfobacterota; class Desulfobulbia; order Desulfobulbales; family Desulfocapsaceae; genus Desulfopila. The sequence goes on from JBFHGS010000066.1 coordinate 10,832, forward strand.
AGAAGTATACAAACCCTAGCGGTGTTACTATGTAGTGAACGCCCGCAGTACTGTTCTGATAGCAGTCTGGCGGGCGTTTGTATTATGGAGTGTTATTGTTGTTATGAAGAAGGTAGGTCAGCCGCTTTCAGGCTCGGTGAATAAGCGTATCGGTCAGGCGATGCACGATTATGATATGCTCAGGGACGGGGACAGGGTGTTGCTGGCAATATCCGGTGGAGTTGATAGTCTGGCTCTGGCCTGGACCTTGAAATTCTGGCAGAAAAAAGCGCCGATTACATATTCCCTGCATGCAATTACCATCGATCATGAATTCTGGAAGCAGCATGATGGCGCAGTAGGTCCGGCTGAGAGTATCGGAAGGCAGATGGAACAGCTGGGAATAGAATATACTGTCGAGCGCGCCTGGGATATAAGTGAAGAGGATCGCACCTGCTACCAGTGTGCGCGCAACAGAAGGAGTCAATTGTTTGATCTTGCACGGCAGCGTGGGTATAGCAAAGTTGCCCTTGGCCATCATAAAGACGACCTTGTTGAGACATTCTTTTTGAATATTCTCTATAGTGGCAATATTTCGACAATGTTGCCCAGGCAGGATCTTTTTGAAGGCCGGCTTTCCCTTATCCGACCTATGGCATATTTGGAGAAGACTGAAGTTATTGCTATTGCCGAATCCCAGGGCCTTTACCCTGTAGCAAATCTTTGTCCACTTGCAGATGATACTCGCCGTGAGGCTGTCCGCTCGATACTTGCAGGTATCTATGAACGCGAACCACAGGCAAAAAGGTCTATTTTTGCTGCTCTTGCTAACGTTCGTAAAGGGTATATGCTATGAAAACGGCTCTTGATTGTCTTCCCTGTCTTCTGCGTCAGGCTTTGCGAGTGGCACGGTTGCAGGGGTGTGACGAACCGAAGCAACAGAAGATAATGAAAACTGTTGCACATCTCATCTCCGGCTTCAACTTCGATCAAACACCTCCGGAAAACGCCGTGGCAGTGTATGACGCCATTGCAGAGATTACCGGATGTCAGGACCCGTATCTTGTGGTGAAAAGGGCGGAAAATGGACGCGCATTAGAGCATCTTCCCTTTTTAAGACATGAGACACAAATTGCGGAATCACCGTTGACTGCGGCTATAGGCTTTGCAATCGCAGGCAACATTATAGATTACGGGGCGGCGGGTCGTTTTGATATTGAAGAAGCATTTCGTAAAAGCCGCGAAGTGACGTTTGCAATTGATCATAGAGCCGAGTTGCTGGCTGCGGTCGCTGCTCTTCAACCGCGGGCGAAAGTACTTTACCTTGCCGACAATTGCGGCGAAATTGTATACGATTCACTGGTTGTTGAGTTACTGGCAGAGGAAAAGCTGGATATCACTGTTGCGGTAAAAGATGCGCCAATAATTAACGATGCCCTGATTGAAGATGCGCGTGTTGCCGGTCTTGACAGGTTTGCACGAATACTCAGTAATGGTACAGCGTGTCCGGGAACTCCGCTTCATAATTGTTCCCGGGATTTTCGTGATGCTTTTGAAAACGCTGAACTGGTAATTTCCAAAGGGCAGGGCAACTTTGAAACGCTCTCGGAAGTTGATCGTGAGATCTTCTTTCTCTTGACAGTGAAATGTAAAATGGTAGGTAAGCATCTGGCAGAAATTTCGGGTAGTGCCGAATCATTACCCGGTAACGGCGAAATGGTGGTGTATCATTCCAGAATGAAAGAAAATTGAGATGGTGAATACTATGAAGCAGCGGATCAGCACAGTGTTACGCGAACAGCCTGTAGGACAGCGGATAATGATTGAGGGCTGGATACGGACCAGAAGGGACACCGGTGGGTTCTCGTTTCTTGAAGTAAATGATGGTTCGAGTCTAGCCAATATTCAAGTAATTGCAGATAAAGAACTGACTAATTACGAAGATGAGATTAAGCGTCTCAGCACCGGTTGCAGTGTCACAGTTACCGGGATGCTGAACGAATCTCCCGCAAAAGGGCAGAATGTAGAGTTGCATGCGGAAAGTGTGGTGGTCGTGGGTTGGGCAGACCCGGAACTCTATCCCCTCCAGAAAAAACGTCATTCATTTGAATTCTTGCGGGATATGAGTCATCTGCGGCCAAGGACCAACGCCCTGGGTGCTGTGGCCCGTGTTCGCTCGCGACTCTCCTGGGCAATCAATGCGTTTTTCCAGGGGCGAGGATTTTTTCAGGTACACACCCCGATAATTACTACCAGTGACTGCGAAGGCGCTGGAGAGATGTTCCAGGTCACTACTGCAAGTGAGGCGGCCGGAGGGCCGAAATTGGAGCAGGAAGAGTTCTTCGGTAAAAAGGCGGGCCTGACGGTGAGTGGTCAGCTTCAGGCTGAAGTCTATGCCCTTGCGCTTGGTAATGTTTACACGTTCGGCCCGACATTCAGAGCAGAGAATTCGCATACGAGTCGTCATCTGGCCGAGTTCTGGATGATCGAACCTGAAATGGCATTCTGTGACCTGCAATGCAACATGGAGCTTGCAACAGATATGCTCAAATATGTCTTAAAGGATGTACTTGAGAACTGCAGTGAAGATATGGCGCTTTTTAATGCTTTCATTGAAAAGGGCGTCATTGATAAGCTCACCAGTGTTATTGAGAAAGACTTTGCTCACATCACCTATACGCAGGCTGTTGAAAAGTTGCTTGCAGCTGATAAGAAATTCGAATATCCGGTGAAATGGGGCATTGATCTACAGTCTGAGCACGAGCGTTATTTAACTGAAGAACTGTATAAATGCCCACTTATTGTTACGGATTATCCTGCAGCTATCAAACCGTTTTATATGCGAGTTAACGATGATGGTAAGACTGTCGCAGCCATGGATATCCTGGTACCGGGAATTGGTGAGATTGTTGGCGGGAGTCAGCGTGAGGAACGCTATGATGTTCTTGAAAAGCGCATGATTGAAGCAGGTATCGAAACTGCAGAATACGACTGGTACCTCGATTTGCGTCGCTACGGTTCGGTTCCGCATGCAGGGTTCGGACTCGGTTTTGAAAGGCTGGTTCAGTTTGTAACCGGCATGGCAAATATCCGGGAGGTTATTCCGTTTCCGAGAACTCCGGGTTTTGCTCCCTGCTGATACAGCTGATTCATGGCCTGCATCTGCTTTTTAACGATGCAGGCTGCCTGATAACAGAGCAACTGACAGAAAGTCAGCAATATTGCTTTCTCTATTGATTCTGGCCGTGTGTACCCACCCCAGGAAATCTGTGCCAGGTTCGACAAAATTCATCTTTTAGTGAAAAATGAAGTGAAGAGTATAGCCAAGATTGCACCTGGTGAAGTATGGTCGTCTGTGGTGTTTTGAGCAACACAGAAGTCATTACTAGCTGTAAAGGCATATTCTTGGACAATCATCCCAGATGGGCTGTCCGATAATAGAAATTTTATACCAGATCTATTCTCTTTACCTCCAGAGTGAATGAGAATATTGAAGAGGTACTTTGAACATAGTATTGCTCAGCGGGCTGCAGACTATGGTATGATGTTACATGAATTGCTGGTTGCCAGTGTTCTGGGCACAGTAAAGATTTGATGCAGGCAATGGAGGGTGTAGGTTGAGTAAAGGTCCGGGAGTACAAAGAATGTTTGATGCCATTGCCGGCAGGTATGACCTGATGAATCGGGTCATGACTATGGGGCAGGACCAGAAATGGCGACGTTTTGTTGTCGATAAAGCAGGAGATCCGGGCAGCGGTTGGGTGCTGGATCTGGCAACAGGTACCGGTGATATTGCGGCGCTCAGCAGCAGTTCCTACCCTGAAGCTCATGTGATTGGAGCAGATTTTTCTCAGAATATGCTCCGTGAAGCCAGAAAACGTTTTTCAGAACGCACTATCAGCTGGCAGGCCTGTGATGCCAATCATCTGCCATATGACGATAATGTTTTTGAATCCGTGACCTTTGGCTACCTGCTTCGAAATGTCGATGATGCAGTACGAGTGTTACGTGAGGTTAGCCGTGTATTGAAGCCGGGGGGAAGAGTGGTTTGTCTCGATACCACCCCGCCGGATAAAAACCTGATGTACCCTTTTATCCGCATGTATTTTGCCTATGGGATTCCGTTGCTTGGACGAATGATCGCCGACGATGAGGCTGCCTATGCCTACCTGACAGGCTCGACAATGGATTTCTATTCAGCTGAAGCGCTTGCTGATGCCTTTCGCGAGGCCGGTTTGCAGGACGTTGGTTATAAGAAGTTCATGCTGGGAACAATCGGGGTGCACTGGGGGCAGAAATGAGCCAGATGGCCAATGAAATAGTTCTTCTAGCAGACGGGCAATATGACGCCCGCCCCCTGGAAACACTTTTTGATCTCCTTATCGATTGTACACATCGATATAGCGATAATATCGCTTTTGTTTATCGGTCCGGCAAAGAGGAGTTTCCGGTCAGCTATTCAAAGCTCTTTGAAGATGTGCTGCTGCTGTCCAGGGCCTTTAAGCATCGCGGGATTTCCAAAGGCGATAAAGTGATGCTGCTCTCCGACAACCGCTATGCGTGGATAGTTACCGATCTTGCGATCATCAGTCTGGGAGCCGTCAATGTTCCACGCGGTGCTGATACTCCATCGCAGGAACTAGAGTTTATCATCACGCATTCAGAGGCCACATATCTGATTATTGAAACGCCCGAATTGCTTGAATATCATCACGAGTACCTTAAGGGGTGCAAGTCGCTGAAAGATATTTTTGTGATGACAGGACCGTCTCTGCATACCCTTTTCAGTCATACCTATGCCTATGCAGATCTGCTTGCCGACCGTCGGTATTCCCAGAAAGATGTCGATAAATTCTTGAGGCTTGGTGATGCAATTGGGGCAGATGACCTCTTAACTCTGATTTATACTTCCGGTACTACCGGTATGCCTAAAGGTGTGCAGCTTTCGCATGCTAATATTATGCATAATGTCCGGGTTCTACCAAAAATTATTGGTCTGACGGAGGCTGATTCCTGGCTGTCTATTCTGCCGAGCTGGCATATTTTTGAACGTACTGCTGAATATGTCGCTCTCGCTGCCGGCACCACCGTTGTCTATTCTTCGGTGAAAACATTTTCACAGGATCTTGAGAAATATCAGCCCACGATTGTTGCAACTGTACCACGGGTCTGGGAATCGCTTTATTCCCGAGTACAGGCAGCCATTCGTAAAAAAGGCGCCAACGCCATGCGGATATTTAAAGCGCTGGTCTGGGTGTCGACGGTTTACCGCCGCAATAAACGTATTCTGCTGGATCGTATGCCCCGGTATAAACATAAGTGGTTCGGAGCGGTAGCGGCAGAAAAAGGTGTAGCCTGCACTAAAATGGTACTGCTTGCACCTCTCTATTTGCTGGCCCGGAAAAAACTTTCTGCTGTACAGCAGCGTTTTGGAGGCCGTTTGCGACTGGCCATCAGCGGCGGAGGTACACTGGCGACATATCTTGAGGAATGGATTGATGCTGTCGGTATCCGTATCGTCAATGCCTATGGAATGACAGAATGTTCTCCGGCAATTGCCGGGAGGGGACTCACCTGTAGAGTGTACGGTACCCTCGGACCGCCGGTACCTCATACTGAATTGCGTATTGTCTCCGAAGAAGGTGTTATTCTGGATACAGGCGTAGAGGGATTGATTGAGGTCAAAGGCCCTCAGGTAACCATTGGTTATTATAATAATGAGGAAGAAAACGAGAAGTCGTTTACCGAAGATGGTTTTTTTAAAACCGGTGATCTCGGAATGCTAACTGTAGGGGGCGAACTGGTTATTACCGGCAGGGCAAAAGAGATTATTGTTCTGGCCAGCGGTGAAAATATAGATCCGACCAGAATTGAAAATACAATCAGCATGTTTCCTTTTGTGCAGGATGCAATTCTTGTGGGGCAGGATAAGAAAGGTCTGGGGGCACTTGTTGTTCCGAACATGGAGGAATTGAAAGAGTTTCTCGGTAGAAAATTCAGTGATCTGAAAAAAGAAAAGGATGAACTGTTAGCAGATCGTCATGTTCTTGATCAGGTGAGAAAGGAAATGAACCGGTTGCTCATGCCCAAGCAGGGGTTTAAGCCTTACGAAAAACTTCAGAATATAGCCTTTCTGGAAAAGGAGTTTAAACTTGGTGAAGAGTTGACGAATACCCTGAAGAAAAAACGCCATGTAATAGAAAAAAAATATCGTGAACTGATTAATGAGTTGCTGCACTGACCTGAACTCAACGATCTGCCATAATTGCCCAGTATGATAGCACAAGGCGCGTCCCCGAATTATTGGTGATGCGTCTTTTTTTTTTTATATCGGATCGGGAGAAGTTGTAGAGTTTTCAGCCGGGCATGTAGAGCTGGTCCAGCCTGCACTTATGGTCGTTACTCATTGTGCGCGACGACAGCAACTCCGGTGCTTTGACTGGTGGTCTTCTTGTGGGAATCCGCAAGTATTTTGACTGGAAGGAGAGGTTTGGCCTCCAGAGTACTTATGATAGGTTCAGGGTGAACTACAATTCTGGTTACTGGTTGCCTGGCTATAGCTTGTTCTTGAAGTTCCATAGCCCGGGCGTAGTTCGTCATCGCCTGTTCGTAGTCCCCCATCCTTTTATAAGCGATGCCTCGGCCATTATAGCATTCCACATCATCGGGGTTGAGTTTTAAGGCAGAGTTAAAGTCATCAAGCGCCTGAAGCTGACGACCGAGTTGTATAAAAAGATCCGCCCGTTGTTTGAGTGTTTGGATACGTTCTGTCATCGAGAGCTGCCCGTGGTCGAGGCACTGCGTCAGTCTGCTGACCTGTAATAGAGGATTTACTTCATCTTGAAGGCCAGTGCAGGATGTTTCTGATGCGGCCATCGAATTGCAGAAGCAGATACCTGCAAGCAGAAATGAACATATCACGATCAGGGGAAAGCGCTTACAGACGAGTGTTGATAGATTCATACAGCAACTCAACCTTCGGGACGAGGATATGGGGAATAAGATAATCAGCCGGAGATGCATATTATCTGTCTGAACAGAGTTATTACGTATTGCCTAACCACTCTAACGCAACATTCAGATATTGGATATAGGTATAAATACTAGGTTTTGAAGAAAAATTAAAGAAAACAGCAAATAATAGAATATAGAAGCATCCGGGAAGTGCAGCTTTACATGAATGTTAGGTTCTGTGATGGCATATGCTTCATGTTTGTGCTACGGACAAACATGCCATTGCTGCTTGATACCTGATGGTTTTCGTGATTTTTTTTTAAAGACTACCCTGTCGATTTGACAGAAGATGCAAGGTCAATGACTCTCGTCTGTACCGGGAGTTTTGGCAAAGGTGACTTGAGACATTATAGTATTGTCAGGAAACAGGGCGGTACAGGTACTGCCCATTGTCTCATTACTGAATGGAGGTATGCCATGATCTGTAGTCTATCGAACTTGACCGAGAAAGATCTTCAGGAAATACATCAACTGGAAAAAGAAGTACATGCACCATTGCTGGCGTTCAGTTGCAGTAATACAGAAGTAGCAACACTTTCAAATGAAAATCTGCAGAAGATTCAAAATCTTGAGAAAAAACTGGGTATCAGCTTAGTGGCAGTGGCGGGGGAGTGCTAATCCCATAATAAACTGTAAGACTGGTGGTTTTGCAGGGCCTACTGAATGAACTATCAGTCTTACGCTATGTTTTGTATCAGCTTAGAAGTAGTTCAGGTATAGATCACACCTGGGTGTGTCAGTGCATTTGCGACTTCCGGCTTCCGGCTTGTAATCCAAGCCAGTCTTAAATTATATTGTTGTGTTTTTCTTCCTTGTGGAGGCTTCTTTGCTATTTCAGGCAGGCAGTGACAATTCGTCGATTCTTTCTCTTCACATTTTCTCGTATTTTTCATAGTCTCCATCACATAAAGGCTCAGGATAAAAACGATACGGCCGGAGCCATCTTCATGGCGTCTGAGCATATGGTCTTATCATACTCACGTGAAAATTGTTGCATGGTCTTCAAGACCTTCATGGCGGATAGTGACTTCCTAAAGGGTCTGAACGAATATATTGCAACTCGAGGTTATTGAGATTAGCACTGAAAAAACACTACCCTGGGTAAAATGGTTGAAAGGTAGATCCTTACGGGGTATATGAGCAATTGTTTGGATTTTATAGGGAATGTTCGATCCTGTTGCTTGCTGAGCTAAGGGGAAATTGAAGTGGCGGAACCACAGGAATGGGGGTACTGATGGGGGCGCAAGGGTGGAACACGTTTGAAGGTACTTACAGTTCAACCAGAAATGGGAATAACCTTCTAAGAATGCAAACCCTGGTGGAAAAGAGATGGCTAGTGCTCTGTAAACATGAAGAAGTCGTAATATTTCTTAGCAATTTAGGCACACAGCAAGGCACGAATGAAGGAGCATAGCAACGCTATGTAACTGAATGAGAAACGAAGTCAGTGTGACAAAAGGGCTGGAAATATGCGATAGATTAAGCTTTATAGAGCACTAGAGCCGTATGAAGCGAAGGTTTCATGTACGGTTCTGCGAGCGTTTGTGGAGAGGTTTCTCCGGGAAACCCTACCGAAGAACGTACATTTATAGACATGGAGACCGAGGTAATACATGAGGAAATTTGGACTTATAGGTGGGACATCATGGCATTCAACTGTCGAATACTATGCTATGATCAACAAGCTTGTTAATGACCATTATGGAGACAATACAAACCCACCACTTCGGCTTACCAGCCTTAATCAGAAACAGATCCACGACCTTCAGCGCTCCGATGATTGGGACGCAATTGCCGATATATTCGTAAAGGCGGCTAGTGAACTGCAGGCGGATGGGGTTGATGCAATAGCATTATGCGCCAATACACCCCACAAGGTGTTTGGCCAGTTAAGCGATTCCCTGTCTATCCCGGTCTTACATATCGCCGATGCAATTGGTGCGACCCTTCAGGAGAGTGGATTGGATACCGTCGGACTTATCGGTACCCGTTTCACCATGGCACAGGACTTCATCAAAGGCAGATTGGCGGACAGATATATGGTGAAGACAATTGTGCCGCCGGCCTCTCGGCAGAGTGAGATCCAAGACCTCATTTACAACCAGCTTTCTGTCGGAGTATTTGATGACAGCGCGCGAGAATTCTCCCTCCGGATCATAGATTCGCTCTCGGCACAAGGGGCGCAGGCAGTGATTCTCGGCTGCACAGAATTCCCCCTTCTTCTGAAAGATGCTCATTGCCCCATTCCGTATATTGATTCACTGAAATGTCATTGTGAGGCGATAGTCCGGTATATACTGGAAGATGAGAGCTCAGAATAGGGTGTTGAAGGCGAAGTGCGGGGGACCGCGCTTTAGTTCAGGGAGGTGGCGCCAGGGAACGATCGATGCCTTTTCAAGGATGGGGCGTGAACTGCATTTGCCGAAGGAGCACTTAGGTAACAGTATCTGCGTTAATTTCGGTGGCCAGAATATGCTGCATTGTATGCTCCACACACCTGACGCTCAACACTTCATCATTCGTGTTGAAAAAGATGGCTGAGCAAAAAAACAGCCATCTCCTCTGAGAAATAATGCAAGATCAGGTCTATAATTCACTAACCTCATCGAGAGATCGACAGTAATACAGTTGTACAGATTCGCTTCCGGTTTTGCCGGTGAGTGCCAGCGCATGTTTACCCGACGGATCAAAAATCAGGATCCGGTCGACTTTCTGCGAATCTATCAGGTCAGTAAGAACAGCCTGCAGGTTATCTTCTTTTTGTTTGAGGCGGTCAAATCGGATAAAGCCGGGTTGCCACTTTTCTTTTACCAATGTGTTGAGACGTTCGCCAAACTCTCTTTCGGTATCCCCGGAGCCAATAATTGCAGCTGAACTTGAGCGGCTTTCGAGAATCTCGATATCATCGCCAATTCTGATTTCGCCACCGCGGATAACCACGCCGAAAATTCCTTCGCGCGGCATTACGCAGTCGCCAGCCTGATGATAGATAGCGCAGGGATTATGGCAGACTTTGCCGAGCTGCGAGATGATGAGTTCAGTACTCCCCATGCGGATGTGTGTTCCGACGGTAAGGGCGCAGAGATCAACCCCTTCGGTGGTAATATTTTCGGCAAAATTACCCGCCACCACGTCCAGACCTTTCTGGCGCATTGTTTCTATCGATTCTTCAGCAAGAAAACTTACCTGTCGATGCCATTTACCACCGTGTGCGTCATTTTCGAGGCCGAAATTTTCCACCAGCTTGACCGAGTCGATATTTTTTTTACGTACACCTTTCCGGTCACTGATTGATATAGCCTTCACTTTTTGCATGAGAACTCTCCTCAAATATGGCAATTCAGGTTTGTGTGCTGCTCGTCCTTCGATACAATATCCAGTTACAGTCAATTTTCAAGCTTAAACAGACTGAAGCGACTACTGATTAAAGGGAATCTGGCGGTTGACTCTTTCATATTGTATATAGAGATGATTATTGAATAATCCCTTGATTATTCAGAGTTGCTGTGAAAAAATATAATCATAAGCAGAGCGTTAGCTTCTGCAGTGATAACCTTAACCCGGATGAAGGATGTGCATCTTCCAGGTTGCCGGAATGTGTGGAGTGTATGTTTTTAGAGTAATGCGCGGCTGGTCGGAGTGGTCAAGCCGGCTATATACTAACGCTTTCATTTTTGATAGTTGTGGAGATGTGCAGGATTGAAGGTTGAACCGGTCCGAGAGAATCGTGACCAGTTCTTTTCTACCCAGGAGTATCCGGGCCAAAAGGAGGTTCGAATGGAAAAAATGCTCAATGTGCGCCGTGTTGTCACGCCGATAGATTTTTCAGATAACTCAAAGCTTATTGCCGAATCGGCGGCATATATGGCTGGTAAGTTTAATGCGGCCATGTATCTCATATTCGTTGTACAGAACTTTGAAGATTACTCAGGCTTTTTCGTGCCGCAGATGAGTATGCCGAATCTTGAAAATGAACTGGTTGAAGGTGCAGAAGATAAAATGCAGAGTTTCTGTAAGGAGCTTCAACCAATATGCGACAAGTTAGGCGTTTCGGAGCTGCATCACAGGGTAGTCATGGGGGATGTGGCAGAGCAGATTGTCGATTTTGCAGCCGAGGTTCAGGGTGATATCGTCATTATGGGAACGCACGGTTATAAAGGGCTCGAGAAGATTATGTTCGGCAGTGTTGCCGACAAGATTGTCCGTGCGGCACACTGTCCTGTTATGACTATTAATCCATATACCTGTTGCGAAGAGGGTGATAAGGAATAACACGTTATAAGGAATAACACGTTACTTTCCTGTTTGTGCATAGACTACGCTGCCGTGCATACGGCAGCGTAGTTGCATGGACTCATGAGAATTCAGATAAGTCTGTTATCTTCCTATTTTGGCCAGTGAACAACGCCGAGGAGGGTGCCTGTACTCTCTTCACTTTTACCGAGCAGAGCAGAGCAACCACTCTCACCTAAACTATAGAAGGTGAGAGTGGTGCGGCCGTTTTTCTCTCGCGGAAACATATTTTGCAGTGCATCTGCCCATTCTGCGGTAAGAGAGATGATATCTTCAGAATCAGGCGCAGCAAGAGTCGCCCATATGCGCCCGAGCAGAGTGTCGTTCTGCTGTTTGAACTCCTGGATATGTTCAAATGCATCTGTTTTACCCCAGCCAATATTTGCTGGTAGCTCCAGTTCTGCCACGACTGAGGCAGCAGATCCATTCTGGTCTTCGAATTTTTCGAGCAGGATGTCGGCTGCTTCTTCCATGTGG
>JBFHGS010000067.1:0-22571 GCA_041582995.1 Desulfopila sp.
AACCTGATCCTTCCGTTCAAACATTGCATCTACTAATGGCATTCGCGCAGAAATATACTGCTGATGTTTTTCGGAAAAATCCCATTGTGTGCCTGTTTTAACAAGATCGTAGCGTTCGAGGTAGCTAACTTCAGGCAATAGGATATCTGCGTACATGGTCGCATCTGTGGGCATTACATCGACACACATAACGAAATCCATCTGGCGTAGGACTTCTTTCATTTTTTCCTGGCCAGGGATTGTCTGGATTGGATTTTGACCCCAGATTACACATCCCTTTATCGGGTATGGTTTACCGGTTAGAGCTGCATCACGAATGAGCTCTGTAGGGGTTCCTGGAGGAGTATACGGATAGATAGCCTCTTCATCCTCATCGTAATTCAGATTATGCTCATACCCGTGATCATGTTTTGCCCAACTGATGCTGCCAACCTTTGGGTTTTTACCAGGTACCCAGCCACCCTTGACATAATAAGCACCAAGAAGTGCGGTAAGGCAAGCAAGCGAGCGCTGACGCTGGAAATCATTTCCATACCAGGAAACATGGCGACCAGGATGAATGCTGACGTTCGGTGCATTTGCAACGAGTAATTCAGCAACTTCTTTTATTTGTTCCGCAGGCACATCGCATTCTATCGCTGCTTTTTCAAGAGACCAGTCTTTAATCCCTTCGGTGAATTCGTCAAATCCATCAGCATATTCATCAATAAACTCCTCATCGTATTTTTTATTTTTTACGAGATAGTTCATGATGGCCAGTAAGAATGCCGTATCTGTACCAGGTTTGATTTTCACCCAGATATCAGATTTTGCGGCAGCGGCGGAGTAGCGCGGGTCTACAACAATAAGTTTGGCACCATTTTGCAGGCCTTTAATATAACTCTTTACATGAGATACATGGATGTTTTCGCCGATGTGCGAACCGAGGAGAAAGATAGCCTTGGCATTTGGCATATCGACTTTTTCACCGGGAGCCTTGCTGATGGTAGCAATGTAGGCTGTATCACGGATTCCACGACACTGGAAAAAAGAAGCTTCGCTCACATTGTGAGTTCCGACAGTGCGCTCGAAAAAGTGCATAGGATACTTGGCGGTAGAACCATGCGGGAAAACACTTATCCCATGTGGACCGTATTTATCCATGACGCCTTTAAGGCGTGTAGAGCATTCGGCTAAAGCTTCATCCCAACTGATGCGTTTCCATACAGGCTTGCCGCGTTCACCAACATTTTTTAATGGATACTTCAATCGATCAGGATCGTAGAGCAATTTAATACCGGCGTTACCTCTGGCACAGATTGAACTGCCGTTATCAATTGATTTAGGATTTCCTTCAAGTTTGATAAGCCTGCCTTCACGTTTTTTGCCGATGAGCTGGCAGCGCCAGAAACACATCTCACAAATGCCGCCAGTGACAGTTTCTTCATGCAGAGAGCCTTTTGGTTCAAGCGGGGACTGAACAAACCCGGTGTCTGCGGAGACAACTTTGGAAAGCGGTATGGAAACAGCTGCCAAAGAGGCAGATTGAAGAAATCTACGCCTCGTCAAGTTGAATGCCATGTTCGTCTTCCTCCTTCGTTAAATAATCAATAAGTTGAACAATTACAGAATAAAACGGGTGTTTTGATTCCTGCTTTACTCTCGCGTGAAATTTGACAAACCATGGAGCAAATATGGTTTTAAGAAATTCTGCTTCAGCCTGAGAGTCATCACTATCCGCAAGGAGAGAAAGGAACTCAAGCTGGTGGATGATATGATCTGGCAGGTCCGCCCCAGCTTTCAGGGAGTACCCGTATGAGGTGTAGAATCGTAGTGTTTTTTCTGTGTGTATTCCCTGTAGCGATTTATCAATGTACACAGAACCATAAGGAGGAGCTGCAACATGAGGAAATCCGTTTATGAACAGTCGGGTATATTCAACCTGCAATGCTTCAAGTGATTCAGGTGAAATATTTGTCGATTGCGCTATCTTCTCCTTTTCTTCAACTGCCCCAAGCGTTTCAAGAAGCGTATACAGGTTAATGAGATAATCTTCTGTAAACCAGTCCGGTTCAGGATAATGCATACTGAGCGCACAAAACCGGTAAAGCGTGCCGATGTGCCGTGATGATGATTCTGTCATGAAGAATATATAAGTAGTGTCGGAATACAGTTCGTGTACGTCTCGAATTGCAAACCAACCATTGATAAACAGCGTGAAAATCTACCTGTGAGTATCACAGTTGTCAATTACCACGCAGTAGGACAATGTATGTGTCAGGAATGTTTTAAACGTTCGATCATAGTACATTTATTCTGACTATTCGTTATAAATCAAATGGATGTAGGTGGTATAGATTGTTCATTTAATTAGTATATAATTAAATACTATAATTACAAAGTGTCAACTTTTTCCGCAGCTTTTTTTGCAAACATATGCAAAAAAAACATGTGTCACGGCGCTGCACCGGGAGCCCTACAGAAATTTTACGTTTTAAAGTGCTTTTTACGCACTTTAAATTTGATTGCCTGAGCTTGTGAACTTGAAAAGAAATGAGTTCGTCACTGAGAGAGCATAGTAACAAGCGGTGGGGAGTTGGAGTCGAACGAGTTACTACATTTTAAGAATTTTACGGTTAATACCGAAGAGCATCTTTTTTTCTCAAAAGGTAGATAAAGTAACCGTTCACTTTGCCTATGAGATCCTGCGTTTCTGAGTATGGAGCGTGTTGTCCTAAACTCAATGATTCTGTATTTTCGCCAGCATTCCAGGCAGAAACAACAAGTTCTATTCTACCATCAAATTTGTGATTGTATTTGGCAATAAGATAACAGGTGAGCAGGATATTTGTAGCAGGATCAAACAAATCCTGGCGAGTTATGTTTTGAAGGGTGTCTTTCGAAACGTATCTGAAGTGTGTTTTGCTTTTATATAATTCACGACCAGCTTGCTGGCCGGTCGTGAGTATGATCTGGCCAAGGCCCATTGCATTTTTTCCGGAAATTGCGTCTGGAACAGCAGCCGATTCAGCAAGTATTAAAGCTCGTACAAAGTCGCTGTTTACTCTGTAGTTCGGGCGAAAGTAATTGAATCCGGTAAAATACTCAATAAGGTGGTCATAGCGGGCTATGCGACGTAAAGCTTCCGTTGAAATAGAAGCAGATTGATATTTTCTCACATAACTCTGCAAATCCGCCTTGGACGATGGTGCTGCAACCGCAAGCATTCCTGTAACGACAAACAACAGGAGGAGATATCTTTGTGATGCAGACATCTCCTTATAGCCTGCGATGTATCTGAGGGGAAGTAAGGAAGCTACTCACTACTTTGAACATCATGAACGGGTCGGAAGCTCCGGTGAGCTCTCGAATTGAATGCATCGATAAGGTCGGTGCACCAATATCGATAGTTTCAACGCCAAGTTTAGCTGCCGTCATCGGGCCAATTGTAGACCCGCAGGGCATGTCTGTCCGCATGACAAATTCCTGCACCGGAATTTCGGTTTCCGAAGCGAAGATTTTAAATAGAGCGGCTGAGCGGCTGTTTGTCGCATAACGCTGGTTAGCATTAAATTTAATTACAGGACCGCCATTAAGGATTACATCATGATTTGGTTCTGATTTGTCTCTAAAGTTGGGATGTACAGCATGCGCGTTATCAATTGAGATAAAAAAAGAGTTTCGAAGTGCTATTTGTCGAGACTCGGGCATTGGGCTTATTCTTTCAAGTATGTTCTCTATGAAAGAACTGTGGGCGCCAGTCGTTGAAGTTGAGCCGTTTTCTTCATGATTAGTGCAAATGAAAAGAGTGTTTCTTTTGGTACCTGCCGCACACATCGCCATCATACCGACATGACAACTGAGAAGGTTGTCGAGTCTGCCGCTTGCGATAAAATCATTATGAATGCCGATATAACCAGCTTTCTGGAAATCATAGCAGAACAGATCGAAACCAAGAATTTCTTTGATTTCAGCTTTGGGATATTGCGAAGTAATCTGTTTTTTCAATATGTGCGAAAACTCAGGCAGTTGTCCGGATATTTCCTGAGCCAGTAAAGGAGGAAGAAACTTCTGTTTATCGATTGCTCTTCCATTGTTGGCTTCTCGGTCAAAATGGATAGCGAGACTGGGGATAGTTAGCAGTGGATGTTTAAAATCAATGATATAATCCAGAAGGTTATTGTCATTATCCGAACAGCAGACCCTTCCAGCAAGAGATAAATCACGGTCAAACCATGGGTTTAAAAGTGGTCCTCCATAAATCTCAACACCAAGTTGCAGGTATGGGGCTGATTCCACACCTGCATGAGGTTTTAGTTGTAACCCCGGGCTGTCGCTATGGCTACCGATTATCCTGAAACCTTGTTCAATGCGTTCTTCGCTTCCAAGTGTGAAGGCCACTAGTGCACAGTTTTCACGCACGACAAAATATGATTTACCGTTTTGGAGCTGCCATACTGTGTTTTCCTGTAACTCAATCCAACCTTGGGCTGCTAGAGAATTGCGTATTTCTGAAACGGCATGAAAAGCTGTAGGTGAATTGTTAAGATACTCAAACAAACCACTGTTGTATTGCTCTGCGTTTTCGATCATAAAGAAGTCTTGAGGGGGAAGCGGGGTTAGTAATAATTACGGAAAATATCTGCGGAATACTGTTTATCAAATTGAATTGCCAAGGGCTTGAACGGCTGTATACCTATTAATCATAGTACTGACAGTTGTGCTTTCAATTTTTTCACCAGAAAGTTGTTGGGCAGATTTATCAGTTTTTGCGTCTTTATCTGATTCTGAGAATTTTGCTTCTCCGGTTGCCTCAGCTGCTTCTAGCTGGCGTTCAGCGACAAGTTCCTGCCGAGCCTGGGCCGCTGCCATGGAAGCCTGGGCTGCTATTTGCCTGTCTGCAGCTGAAGGTTCAGCCGGCGCAAGTGCAGCGTTTCTGATAATGTTCATTTTCAGGATAGTTTCTTCGGGTGTGGCTGCCTTGCTGACATCTATCGGAACTTCTCCCCCTATGGCATATCTATTGCCATCAGGCCCCTGTTGGAAAGTAAACGCTGCACCACCTGCTGCATATTGCCCGGCTGCACTGAGGTGTGCCTGTTCATGAATTCTCACTTCACTATCCCGTGCTTGCAACTCTCTCAGCTGTTGCTGTTCTTCAGGGGTCAGTTCAGCTTCTTCAGAGGAAGATGTTGATATGTTGTCATCTTTCTGTGGGGGAATTGAATTAGTACGAGAAGCATCTTTGCCTTCTGGTGAAAGGTAAACTTGATCACGGGATGAATTCTCCTGAGTTTCCGTGGCGCGCACATCTCGACCATCTGCAGAAGTGCTGTCAGTGCCGCGTAATATTGACGGTGTCCCGGAAACCTGCGGGATATGAGACGATGCTGATACTTCCATTATTTACCACCTGCTGCATTGGTTACATTTGTATATATTAATGCACAGGAGAGGCAAAGGCAATGAATTCGGAGCGGTGATGGAGCTATATGTCATTGAAAAATGTGGACGGGTGGAGTGTAATTAATGGTGTATCCCGCCCGCCCACAGGTATATTCAAATTTTCTAACGCTGAAAAAGGTTCCCGAGTTCACCAAGCACTGACCCTTCACCGCTACTCGAAAATCCCGCATTGTTTTGAGGAGCAGATTCATGGATTCGGCCTGCAAGTCGCGAGAAAGGTAGAGATTGAAGCCAAACATGGCCTGGCCCACGGATTGTTGCGAAAAAGAATCCCTCACCACCGAAGAGTGCAGATTTTACACCACCTACAAATTCAATGTCATAATTGACGGTCTGGGTAAGCGCAACAAGACAACCCGTGTCAACTCGCATTGTTTCTCCAGCTTTGAGTTCTTTTTCAACGATGGTGCCACCAGCATGAACAAAGGTTAAGCCATCACCTTCGAGTTTCTGCATTATAAAACCTTCACCGCCGAAAAGTGCTGTACCTATTTTCTTCTGGAACTCAACTCCTATTGCAACCCCTTTGGCGGCACAGAGGAAAGCGTCTTTCTGACAGACTATCTTGCCATTATAATTACGCAGATCCAGAGGGATAATCTTACCTGGATATGGAGAGGCAAAGGCAACTTTACCTTTCCCGGTTCCTGTAAAGGTAAAAACGGTGGTAAAAAGGCTTTCACCCGTAATAAGCCGTTTACCGGCTCCAAGCATTTTATCCAGAAAACCACCGCCGGCAGATTGCTGACTACCATCGCCAAATACAGTTTCCATCTGTATTCCGTCGGTCATATACATCATAGCACCAGCTTCGGCTACAGCACTTTCCTGAGGGTCCAGTTCTATTTCCACAAACTGCATTTCGTTTCCGAAAATCTCATAATCAATTTCATGAGCAATGGAACCTTTCGCGCTTGGAGGAGGAGGTGCTACGTTTGAAGATGTCTTTTGAAGATCTGAAACCTGAGCGATCGCAAGCCAATCTTGAAAGCCCTGCCGCCAGACGAGAGTTTCCTGAGTGTAAATGCCAGTCTGCAGTCCCTGCATAATCTGGGTCGTTGAAATCGGACCCTGTTGCTGGCCATGAGTCACAGTATACCAAGCATCCATAAGTCAATCCTTGTGCGTTTGTATGAAGATGGATGAGTACATTTACATTTACATGTACTTTTCTTTTAAGCCATAAAGTGTGTCAAGATAGGTGCTTTTCATTTGAAGTTGTGCACCGCTGTTTTCGAGCTCTTGTATTAATGTTTCCACGGCTGGCCGGATGTCAATACCGTGACTGTTGCGTGATTCTCTGTTGGCTTTGTCCACTATCAGAATTGAATAGTAACTGATAACCATCCTTGAAACAGAATCGCGACGAAAGAGGTACAATCTCCCTCCCATGGTAGTTAGGAAAAAACCAGCATAGTCGTAAAGAGACTCTTCAGACACCTCAATGGAAAAATTCGATTTAAGCTGATCCGGATACTCTGTGAGTCGGTAATACTCTGCCAGCACCCTTTCAAAACTGTCTTTCTCCTGATCCAGTATAGCTTTCATGACCTGAATATTGTTTTTCCCCACAATTCGAAAAAAGTGGGCAGTGTTTTTCAGAATATTGAAAAGATCACTGGTTTCGCCTGAAACTATTGGCGGGGTATTCAGAATTTTTTGAATGAGCGTGGAAAAGTACACCTCACTAGGGGTAGGAATTTGAAATGATTCTATATACTTTTGCTGGTCCAGATGCGTATAGAAGGTGTGAATGGTGCTGAGAGAAGTACCAAGCACTGGAACATTCTGGATGCTGTGATCATCAGTAGTCACATTGAGACCATCCTGTTCCGGCGCATCATTTTCATCAGGCGAATCAACGCTGGGTAGAGCAGACTCGCTGGTTACTAAAATATCCAGTGTCGATGAATCTGTAGAGTCGTTGTCTGACAAATACGCTGTATCTTTCTGTGTAACAGAAGATGTGGATGTGTTCTCAGTTACAGGTTGATTTTGGCCCGGTGGCTCAGGATGACCAAAGTGTAAGAAACCATTTTCCTGATATTTAAAATAGAAAAACACTGCGGCTACAGCACCGCAGAAAAGTAGAAAATATGGCAGGGGACTGCTTGATCTATTTCTTCTTTTGGGACGGGACGGATGTTCGTTTGAGTTTTCTCGCATGAGAAGGGTACCTATAGAGATAACAGTTAACTTTCTGATTCCCTGATATATATAATCCAGCAATTCGGTAAAGTCACGAATCAATTAGAAACAGCCTTGAAGAGTCATTTAAGCTATTTAAACAGCCTGTTACAAGATGTCTAAATATTGTTTTCAAACAGCCTCAAACCATTGCGTTTTCTGCTTGACTCAAGTGATAGTAAGCACTATGTTAAGCTGTCAATTTTTAATGAAAAAAGTCTTGTCAGACTTCATATATCGTTTTTTAAGTAGTTTGAATTTATTAACTCATTTAATGGAGGAAACAAATGGCAATTTGCGTTGTAGGACATTCCAATCCGGATACAGACTCAGTAACTTCCGCTATAGCTTACGCAGCTCTTCTGAATGCTCAGGGACAGGAAGCTAAAGCAACTATGCAGAGTGCAGCCGCAGACCTTAATCCAGAATCAGCAATGATTCTTGAGCGTTTTGGCCTGACAGCTCCTGAGCAGATTTCTGACGCAGCAGGCAAGAAGATCGCCCTTGTTGACTTCAGTGACATTGCTCAGGGACCTGCAGGTCTCGACAAAGCGGAAGTTGTTGCTATCGTTGATCATCACAAAATTGGTGACGTTACCACCAACAACCCGATTCTTTTCCGTGCCGAGCCTGTTGGCTGTACCGGTACAGTTTTGAATAAAATGTTCAAAGATGCTGGTGTTGCTATCCCTAAAAATGTTGCAGGCGGTATGCTTGCTGCTATTCTCAGCGATACAGTTAACTTCAAATCTCCTACCTGTACCGAAGATGATAAGGTTGCAGTAGCTGAACTGAAAGTTGTTGCAGATGTCGCAGATACTGACGGACTGTTCATGGATATGCTGAAAGCAAAATCATCTGTTGCAGGTGTTCCTGCAAAAGACCTGCTTTTCCGTGACTACAAAGATTTCGACATGAAAGGTAACAAAGTTGGTGTTGGCCAGCTTGAGCTTGCTTCTCTTGATCAGGTTGCAGATGTCCGCGCAGACCTTATGAAAGCGATGGAAGAGGTAAAAGCTGATGGTCGTCATTCCGTACTGCTGATGCTGACCGATGTTGTTAAAGAAGGAACTGATCTTGTCGTTCTTTCTGATGATCCTGCTCTTATTGAAAGTGCTTTCAAAGGTAAACTTGAAGGTAACTCCATGTGGGTTGATGGTATGATGAGCCGTAAAAAGCAGACTGTACCAAACCTGCAGACCGCTTTCGGTTGCTAATAAGCTTCTGAATATGGCGTTCAC
This sequence comes from Desulfopila sp., assembly GCA_041582995.1. Taxonomy (GTDB): domain Bacteria; phylum Desulfobacterota; class Desulfobulbia; order Desulfobulbales; family Desulfocapsaceae; genus Desulfopila. Next base: position 8,874 of record JBFHGS010000067.1, read on the forward strand.
GATCTTCTGATGTTATTTCAGAAGTTGTAATGCAAAAAGGCTGAGCAAGATTTCCTGCTCAGCCTTTTTTTGTGTTTTACACATCTACATCATTATTTACTTGAAAACTCGATAATATTTCGAGCATTACTCACGTTTTTCAGCGCACGAAATCTGCTTCATCTTTTCCAGAAAATTAAATGCGGGATCCATTTCCGCGGTGTGACAATTCCTGCAGGTTTCTTCTGTGGCCGACAGGGCAGGGGTTTGTTCCGGGTTCTCACTATGAACAAGAGCAGGACCATGACACGATTCACATCCGACCATACGAAGTTTATCGGGCAGACTCAGTAGATGCATACTGACTTCAGGCAAGCCGTCAGAAGTAATCTTTTGCGTCACATGGCAGGTAAGACACCTGATGTTGTATTGCTGCATTTCTCTTTTCAGGCTTGCCATGGAGTCTGCATGAGCGGTTTGTCGCCAACGTGATACTTGATCATTATGACAAGGAGCGCAATTTTCAGGGCCGGCAAATATTCTATTCTCAACGGCATCAGAATTCGTTTTTGTACTGATATTATCAGCGCTATCTCTATTTGTGTGTTTATTGAGTTTAGAAATTTCCCTTTTAGCTTCCAGTACTTTTCTTTCTATCTCATCGAGTTCCGGTACCTGCTCAGAGAGAGGTAGAAAACGAAAAGAATATGTTCCGGTCAACTCACTGGAGTTGTCCTGCTGAAACAATTTCAGACTTCTTTTTTGTTCAGCCAGCATTTGCTGACGTTCGATTTCAGCTTGAATTGTGCTATTTTTGAGTTCATCACTTCTTTCCTGAAGTGATGTCAATTGGTCCCGAATAACCCCTGAAAGATCTCTTACCGATTGCCATATTTTGATTTTAGACCATTCAACATGTATCAATCCAAGATATTTCCCACGGGTATGCGTTTGCGCAATAAGCGTATTGTATATTATCCTGGGAGGTTGGTTGCCTTTCTTCTGATCCGCTGAGATAATGAGATGGATTTGTGGAAAACGTTTGGCAATGCTTTCATTCTGTTCATCTTCAAGGTTAGAGAGAAGGACAATAAAATCACATTCAAGCAAAAGCTGTTCGATATAGATTGGCAACACGTGCTGCCAATCTGCGAATCGATACTCATCGCTGATCGTTTCTGGAGCCGTTAAGCCTATAATGCCGACCTTACCGGTATCGATCTGTTTGATAATCCAAGGGGGAAATATGGGTTTGTTATCGTGCGTAATAATGTTTGCAGAGATCCATGGAGACCCCGCCAGAACCGACGTGTTTAATATATCAAGGCCTCCGGAAAGGTCATGCGGGCCAACAGCCATCGCGGTGTATCCTACTGTTCTGTAGGTATCGAGAATAGTTTCCGCAGTTACAATATCCTGCTTCAGGATCTCACTGTTGTTTTTAGCTTTAAACAGCGCATTTCCCGAATCGACCAGAAGTGTCGGTAAGCCTTTTTCGCGAAGTGTATGGATAATATGTGCTCGTCTGGACAGACCGCCCAGTTGGTTTGTTTTTCATCCACAAGGTGCAATTTCACCAAGGAGATTTGCAGAGTGCACAATTTGAAAAGCCATTCCGGCAGTACCGTTTGACGCCATTAGTGGAGCAACAGACAAGAATGCGTAGAGTATTGCGAAGATAACTGACAACTTTAATGTGTTCATGAAGGTTTAAAGCCTTTGATGATGAGGGATACAGTATTACAGGATCTTCATGTTGTTCCCATCCACACATGAGATCCTGAATGAGTTCCGTATCCTATTCGTTTTACCAGATATTTTCAATCTAGAGCGTTATGAAAAATAACATGATTACTCTACATAGATGACGATACTTTTTAGGCCTGACAGGTAATAGTGCCAAAAAAGTGAGTGAGCTTGTATAGATCCAAAGCAAATGATACTATTTAACAGCCGAAGGATGCTTTGCCTTTTATTCTCATTACGGCATAAGTTTTTCCTGGAAACTCCTGGTTTGAATCATTGAAGGAGAACTTCAGTTTATGGTCCCACGAAAAATACTTGTGGTTGATGATGAAGCATTATTTGCAGACCTGTGTCGGACTACGTTAGGCAATATCGGGTATAATGTTTTTTGTGCATACACAGGTGAACAGGCAATAGAATATGCAGGGAAAATTCATTTTGATCTGGCACTGATCAACGGCATGCTCGCCGGAGCCAGTGGCATTGAAACATTTGCAATGTTACGGCAGATGGCGCCTGGTGTTATAGGCATAATCATTAGCGGTTATACAGATCTGCGTATGGTTGTTGATGCAATGAATGCAGGATTTAGCGGATTTCTTGAAAAGCCTGCCGATTCTGCAAAGCTTCTTCATGCCGTCGAGAAGGCTCTGTCGCTTGCGCAATTAAGAGAAGAAAACACCAGACTCAAAACGCTGTTTCCTCTCTATCAGCTTGGCCAGAAATTCATGTCAGCCACAACGGTCGAGTTGGTCTGTGATGAACTTGTAAAAGTTATTCATCAGGAAATACGTGTACCCCGTGTTTCAGTAATGATGTACGAAGAAACACATCAACGTTTAACAATTGTTGCGTCCTATGGGCTTAAAAAAAATATTGTAGATGGCGTCAGCCTGAAACCTGGAGAGCAAATAGCTGGCTGGGTTTTCAAGCACGGGAAACCAGTTATCCTTAATAAAAGAACACAGAATTCAACGCCCTTTTCACACTTTCTGAAACGAAAAGATATTGCTGCTTCGATCTCCTACCCACTCAAAGTACGTGACAAGGTGGCAGGAGTTGTCAATATCAGTCACTGCGACAAGCAGATCGAATACAGTCAGTCAGATATAGAAATGCTATCCGTGATCTGCAGTCAGGCAGCGATGGCACTTGAGAATGTATCTGCCCTGAAGGAGCGTGAGAGGGCTATTCGGCTACGCACCCTTTTTGAGCAGTATGTGGCTCCGGAAGTCGCTGAATTGCTGATTAATCAAAAAGAAAGCATGCTCGATGTCGGTGAAATGAAAAATCTCACAGTTCTCTTTGCAGATATACGTAACTTTACCAGCCTGGTTGAGCATAGTCCCCCTGCGGAATTGCGTATTTTTCTCAATCAGTTTTTTGAATTATTTGCAAACACTGTTTTTACAGCGAGAGGCACCCTCGATAAATTCATGGGAGATGCAGCCCTTGTTCTTTTTGGAGCTCCGGTGAATATTGAACAACCGGAAATATCTGCAGTTGAGACGGCCATAAAAATCCTTTCAGGTTTCAAATCTTTACGGAAAGAATGGCAGAAGGAATCACTGTATTTTAAAAATATCAGCATTGGTATCGGTATCAGCAGCGGCATGGTCTATCTTGGGAATGTAGGTTCTGAACGTCGGCTGGATTTTACGGTGATAGGTACAAATGTAAATATTGCTCAGAGATTGGCATCAGAGACAAATTCTGGAAAAATTTTAATCACAGAAAGTGTCTGCAATGCGATTGCTAATGCCTATTCCTTGAAAGATGAAGGCGAATGCATGTTACGAGGACTGGAGCAGCCTATTCAAGTATATTCAGTGGTTACGAGTTGACTTTTAAGCAAGAAGTGCCTGCAAAATATACCGCAATCACTTATCTGCAGTTTCAACGTAATAGTCTTCACCCTGATAGGTGATCACGTCACCTGCAGCAAGCTGTTTACCACGTTGTGTCTCAATCTGGCCGTTTAAGCAAACTTCACCATGTTGAATTTGTATCTTGGCCTCAAATCCGTCCTGTACCAGATTGGCATACTTTAAAAATTGCCCAAGGCGTATAGGTAACTCTGTAACGGATATTATGTTTCGTGTGGTCATGTATGCTATCTGAGTTAAGTGTGTATTCCGGGTAACAATTATTACAAAGTGGGCACTATAGCCGATAACTGGTGAATCACAAGCAGAACATATTGAAAAAGTGTCAACTGAAATCCCCTCATAGGAAGAAGAACAGGTCAATATAATATTCTCGACATTGAAATCAAAGTAAACTAATTACAATAGATTATTTATTTTACTTAAGCATGAGAGAATTTACCTGTTATGACTATTGATCTTCAAAGAGTAATCAAAGAAAGAAGAAGTGTTCGTGAGTTCACTGTTGACCCTGTATCTGAACTGGATGTGATGACTATCATCGAAGCTGGGATATGGGCACCATCCGCAAAAAATAATCAACCTTGGAAGTTTGTCTGCGTTCAGGACAGCAGTGTGCGTGCGCTCCTTTCAGAATACACTGTATACTCAACTATCTTAGCTCAGTGCCAGGCATTGATTGGAGTATATATAGATAAAGCATTATCTCTCGATGAGATTCAGGATCAGCAGTCTGTTGGAGCGGTAGTACAAAATATGTTATTGACTGCAGACAACCTTGGACTCGGTGCCGTTTGGCTTGGAGAAGTGCGAAAGAACGCCGGAGAATTTAACAAAGAGCTTGGAATCAGTTTCCAGTATGAACTTGCGGCTATGCTTGCTATCGGATATCCTGCACATAGAAACCAGAAATCACATAGAAAAACTGTAAATGATTTTATACTAAAAAACATTGGAGGATAATCATGAATACCGCTATCGCACAACGTTCTTCTGCATTGAGCCTCGCTTTTATCCTGATACTCATGCTGCTTGGTGGCTGTACCGGAAATCCATTAAGTAATAGCTCATCTTCGCAGATGGGAGTCGGCGACCTCGGCCAGATGTACAATAAAGTTGGAGATTTCGATGACATCGAGCTGCCTATGGATATGAAATGGAGCTCTGATGAAAGCATGGCTATCCGCACAGATTCATTTGAAGGTGGAATTCTTACGTATAGCGGACGGGTTGAGCTGAGCTCTCTGAAGCAATATATTATAAGTTCAATGGAAAATAAAAAATGGAAGCTTGTGGGTGAAGCTCAGTCAGAAAATATTCTTCTTGCTTTCACAAAGCCGAGTAAAACGTGCATGGTAGTTCTGGAAGAAGGGTTGGGCGGCAAATTCGGATACACCAAAGCAATGCTCTATGTTACGGTTGATGTGGCAGCTGCAGGTCGCCTTAATCCCTTTGGTGAGCCGATCAATAACTAATATCTGCTCCTCGTCTTTAAACCAAAAGTCGCACTGCTCGATTTCTCCGGGCAGTGCGACTTTTTTTTGCATTCTTTTCCGCATCAAAATTTGGGTAGACGTGCTTGAAAAGTTACGCGTTTGCCCCTGTACACAGCTCAAGGATCGATTCGATTTTTTCCTGAGTATACTCACGCATACGCCAGATTTTTGCCTGGGCAAGGGCATTTTCTGCGAATTGGCTGATTTCTCCTGCATCGATTTCAAGTTCCTTTAACGATACGGGTGCACCGGATTTTTTAAACCAGGCTGTCAGCGCAGAAATTCCGCAATCAATTGTTTCCACTTCACTCATTTCTTTAATGTCAAATACTTGTCTAAAGAACTGAACCATTCGTGCTGGTTGCTGATTTGCCTGGTATTTTAACCAGCCAGGGATAACAACACTCAGGCCGGCACCATGTGGTACATTATGCAAAGCTGAAATGGAGTGTTCGATAAGGTGCATCGGAAAACCAACTTTTCCTAGACCTGCGGCAGAGAGTCCGTTCAACGCAAGGGCTGCAGACCACATCAGGGATGCACGAGCCTGATAATCCCCTGAGTCTAAAAGTACATGGTCGCAACTTTCCATGATGCACTTGGCAAGACCTTCCATGTAACGATCCTGAACATTGATGCCGGCCTGCTCAGTTGTCATGTAGAATTCCATAATATGAGCAAGAGCATCTATAGCACCATATGCGGTGTAATTCGCTGGTACAGTAAAGGTCGTTTCCGGGTCCATTATGGCAACTTCTGGGTGGAGCAGGCGATGGCCGAAACCGAATTTTTGTTGCGTGCTATCATTGGTAAGTACCATCCCGGAATTCACTTCTGAGCCGGAAGCTGCAAGAGTACTGACAGCAATAAGCGGTAATTTCTGTCGTATACTCTTTTTCCCGGTGAAAAACTTCCAGACATCATGTTCTGCACAGGTACCGACAGAAATTGCTTTTGCGGCATCAATGACAGAGCCGCCACCAACTGCACATATGACTTCGATGTTTTCTGCTTTTGCACTCTGAATTGCTATATGTACATCTGCGAGGGAGGGATTCGAGCGAACGCCTCCATGCTCAACAACAATGCAACCTGCTTCTTCAAGAGAACCGATTACTCTCTGCAGGAGCCCATTGCTTTTTGCTGATAAACATCCATAAACCAGCAGTACACGCTTGCCGAATGCCGCTGTCTCATTACCGGTTTGAGGTATTGTTCCTTTTCCGAAAATGACCTTTGTTGGATTGTGATAAACAAAATTATGCATAGCTATTTTATGCAGCTTCGAGCTCGCTGATTTTACGCTCAAAGGAAATTGCGAGTTGCGAAAATTCTTCAACACTCAAGACCTCAGGGCGAAGTGTAGGTGAAAGTCCCGCCTGGCCGATAGCCTCTTCTGTCAACGCTTTATTAGTTGCTTTATCGATAGAATCGTTAATTGTAAAAAATGCTGCGGCATTAAGAGTGTTTACTATAGTCTTCCGTCGTTGATTAAACGACGTTCGGACAATCCGCTGAAAGAGTGCGTAAGAAAAGAGAGTACCTGCTGCTGACTGGTAAGGCGTCTGGTCAAACTCAATACGGATGACAACCGAGTCAATCTTAGGGCGTGGATGAAATTCAGCAGGCTTGAGCGTAAGCATCTTTTTTATTGTTGCACAACTCTGAAGGAGAACAGACGGTACGCCATATTCCTTAGTTGAAGGCCGAGCCATAAGTCGCTCAGCGACCTCCTTTTGCAACATAATGGTGGCACAGCTGACATGCTCACGATTTTCAATCATTTTGAAGATAAAAGGATTTGAAATCGAATAGGGCAGATTTGCCATGATTTTAAGCTGACCACCGCATTCTCGCGCCAGTTCACTGAAATCTGTTTTGAGAACATCCGCATGGATCAGAATGACATTATCTGGCAAATCATTTTCTTCTTCATGAAAACGTATGATTCCGCTGTCGATTTCTAACCCTATTACCTTTTTTGCCTGCTCGGCCAAAGGTTGAGTTAGGGCACCAAGGCCCACGCCAACCTCAATAATCGTATCGTCCTTGCACACATTACCCGCATGAACAATTGACTCAGCTGTCCTCTTGTTAACAAGGAAGTTCTGTCCAAATTTTTTCTTGGGCGCCAGCTTATGTTTACCGAGCGCTTTCCTTGTGTCACCGTATCTTGTCATGTGTATGAAGTTACCTTTAAATTATTAATTGAGTACACGCTTTTCCCGACGCTTTCGTTTTATATTCACAAAAAAACGGAGAGAGAGGTAATAGCTTGCGACTGCAAAGGGTACTGCGAGTATAGAACCGCCGACAAGCATGACAATGATCGCTTCAAATCCAAGGCTGACTATTGTATTCATTGAATGCGAAATGGAACCAGAGGATAGTAGGAGGTCTAAAACTGTTCTGATTTTTTCCCAATTCAGATGGTATGGTGTTGCAGCGTTGCCGATAACAAGTGAAAAATAATAAATTGGAAAATACGTGAGTGGATTGCATGCTATCCAACTGCTCAGGATGCCGGCAATGGTTGATGTCCTGGTGGTAAGGGTCGCAAAAATAATGACGATAGTATGTAGCGGCATTGTAGGGGTTATGCCGATAAAAACACCTATAGCAAAACCTCCGGCGAGGGCGTAGGGATCCCCTTTGAGACGTTGAAATCTTCGAAAATAATATGTTCCAATGCGGCCAAATTTCATTATATCCGCTTTACCCCAGGACAGATCGAGAATACACGTCCTGTCCGGTATCCATTTCACCTTGTTCAAGAAATTTATGATACCCGGCAAGAGCTATCATAGCAGCATTATCTGTGCAGAAAGAGGGGCGTGGCACGTGAAATGACAAGCCTTCTCTGCGACAACGCTCAGCGAATACTTCCCGCAATCTGGTGTTGGAAGAAACTCCCCCCCCAAGCACAACACCATTCACATCTTTTGCCTTCGCTGCCCGTACCGTTTTCTCAACGAGTACATCAACAACAGCTTCCTGAAAAGATGCGCAGATATCTTCGAGATGTAAAGGATTGTTTTTTTGCGTCTGCTGATTGCAATGATTCAATACTGCGGTTTTAACACCACTGAAGCTGAAATCAAGTGAATTATCTTCAAGCCAGGCTCTGGGAAACGAGACATATTGAGGATTTCCTTTCGAAGCCATTGCAGATACATGCGGTCCGCCGGGATAAGGCAGTGCCAATAGCTTAGCCACTTTGTCAAATGCTTCACCAGCAGCATCATCTCTCGTTCTTCCAAGGTGCAGAAACTCCGTATAACTGTTTACGTGGAAAATCGAACTGGTGCCACCGGAGGCGATTAGAGCTACGTAAGGGAATGCAACATCATCTTCAAGAAAAACAGAAAGAAGATGACCAGCCATATGGTCCACTCCGATATATGGAATTCCGGCCTGATACGACAGCGATTTTGCATAAGAAAACCCGACGAGTAATGAACCAATAAGTCCTGGCCCCTGCGTAGTGGCTATAAGATCAATATTGCGAAGGCTTACGCCAGCTTGTCCAAGAGCTTCATGAACAATCGGATGAATATTTTCAAGATGATTGCGGGAGGCGAGTTCAGGTACAACACCGCCGAAACGGCTATGGATTGTATCTTGACTGCTCAGTACGCTGCTGAGAACGCGTTTACCGTCTTCAAGAACAGCTGCAGCGGTGTCATCGCACGAACTCTCAATTCCTAATATGAGCATACTACGTTCAATTCATTTAAGATGGATAAGCTTCAGGTACTACCCTGATTCATTATGGTAGGGGAAACGGCACTATAAAGGCGAAAAACAGGAAAGTCAATGGTGCCGACATGAACGGGCACCATTGAATATCGTGATTCTCTGATTAAAGAGTACGCTTTCCTGAGGATTTCTGCAAACTGGACAGCGCAGTAGAAATCAATTGAAAACTATCATGATTCTGTTTGCGGATATGACCCTAGCCACTCAAAATAGGAGCAATGCTCGCGTATCCTGTCACAGCCGCGAAGAATCTGCTGGTCTTCGATATGGCCGAGCATGTCCAGGAAAAATAGATATTTCCATTGCTTGCCTTTGATTGGCCGTGATTCGATTTTAGCTAGGTTGATATTTTCTTCAGAAAGAATAGTAAGGATCTCGTTTAAAGCACCCGGCCTGTCCATTAAACCGATGAGCAAAGAGGTACGATCTGCACCGCTAGGGGTTGGAGACCTTTTTCCAATTACAAGGAAACGTGTGGTGTTTCCCATGTAATCTTCAATTCCTTTGGCAACAACCTGTAATTCGTGTGTTTTTATTGCCAACGAAGAGGCTATTGCACCGATACGTGAGTCGTTGGCGGCCATTTGAGCGGCTGCGCCTGTAGAAAAAGCCTGCAACGTCGGAATAGACGGAAGGTTTTTCCTGAGCCACTCACGACACTGGGCTAAGGCTTGTGAATGTGAAGCAACAGTTTCTATATCCTCAATGTTTCCCGAGCGACAGACGAGATTATGAGAGATTTCCAGTTGAATTTCACCGCAGATCTGCACCTTGTACTTCATAAAAGAGTCAAGCGTTGAGAACACGGCGCCTTCAATAGAGTTTTCAACGGGTACTATCCCATATGTCGTTCGACCTTTCTCGACCTCGGCGAACACATCGTCAATAGTTTCCATCGGCTTGTAACTGGCGGAATGTCCAAAATATTTGACACCGGCAAGATGGGTAAACGTGGCCTCGGGTCCGAGATAAGCTACTTCCGCTTTTCTCTGCGATAATCTGCAGGTTGTGATTATCTCATGAAAGATTGAGCGCAATGCGTCTTCAGGAAATATTTTCTGGTTGTTTTCGAGTAGTCTTTCATATATCTGACGTTCACGCAGCGGGTCCCATTTGGCCCGGTTACCTTCGTCCTTGAGCTTGCCAATCTCTATGGCGTGTCCCAGGCGTTCTTTTATCAGGTCGAGTATAGTGTTATCTATTTCGTCGATGCGTGAACGCACCGTATTAATTTCAGTTTTTTGTTGGCTGCTCATGTGCTGTCCTGTAGTGAACCGAAAGGAGAGGGGAGATCAAAAAGAATGACACAGTGGTGTTTTGGAGCGCATTAGATTAGGCAAAACACCTGGGTATGTCAAGCCGTAAAAATGAGATTTTAGGAATTCATGCTTCCCAACACCTTGCATATCATGGTAATTCTACAGTCTCTGACAAAACTATCCACAGGTAACCATCACAGTAACGGATTACATATGAGCGAAACTAAAGTCAAAAAGACATACGAGGAAATCAACGCCCGCATAAAAGCCGGGGAGGCCGTTGTTGTAACCGCAGAGGAAATGGTCGGAATAGTTCGTGATCGCGGACCGGAACAGGCTGCTCGCGATATTGATGTGGTAACTACCGGCACATTTGCTCCAATGTGTTCATCTGGCATGTTTTTTAACTTCGGCCAGATGACACCAACGATTAAAGCTTCACAGGTTCTCCTGAACAAGGTTCACGCGTATGCAGGCCTGGCGGCTGTTGACGCCTATATAGGTGCTACAGAACCGGCTGAAGATGATCCACTAAACAAGATCTACCCAGGCGAATTCAGATATGGTGGCGGCCATGTAATAGAAGATCTTCTACGCGGCAAGAAACTTCTTCTTGAGGCCAAAGCCTACGGGACAGACTGTTATGCTGCTAAAAAAATGGAGAAAGAGGTCACACTCGATGATCTCCCTTATGCACTGCTCTGCAATCCAAGAAATGGCTATCAGAATTATAACTGCGCCATAAACCTGTCTAGCAAAGCTGTCTATACATATATGGGCATGCTTAAACCGGAATGTAGAAATGCCAATTTCTGCAGCGCTGGCGAACTTAGTCCTTTACTGAATGACCCGCTTTACCGAACGATAGGCATTGGCACAAAAATATTTCTTGGCGGTGCTACCGGATATGTGACATGGCATGGTACACAGCACAATCCTAATGTTCCGCGTACGCCTGGGGGAGCCCCCAGAAAACCTGCAGGAACAATTATGGTGCAGGGTGACTTAAAGAAGATGTCTGCAGATTGGATACGCGGAGTTTCCATTCTTGGTTACGGCAATACTCTTGCTGTTGGACTCGGCATTCCTATTCCAATTCTGGATGAAGAAATGGCAAGGTTTACCGGTGTTTCTGATGATGAATTATTCACACAGGTTGTAGATTATGGTCATGATTACACGAATGGTATTGCCAGAAACTATGGTGAGGTAAGTTATGCCCAGTTGAAATCTGGTTCAATAATCGTTAATGGCAAAGAAGTGCCTACTGCACCACTCTCAAGTATTCCTAAGGCGCGTGAAATTGCAAATATTCTCAAAAAGCAGATCGAAAGCAGAGAGTTTCTGCTGAATAAGCCAGCGGAAACCTTGCCTGATGGCAGATAACCGCTGCCTGCCTGAGGCGCTGGAGAAAAAAATCCATAAACTCAGGCAGATTCTTCAGGGCTATGCATCTGTTGCAGTTGCTTTCTCCGGTGGAGTTGACTCTACAGTTCTTCTTGATAATTGCTGCAGAATTTTTCCGCCGGAAAGAGTAACAGCTCTTCATGCAGTCTCCTGCCTGCAGGCCGGGCATACACTTGTAGATACCAGGCTTCTCATAGAAACACACTTTGCAGGGGCGTGCCGTTACGAGGAGATTAAACTTTTCCCCCTCGAATGGGACAAGTTTGTACCAAACACCTTGTTGCGCTGTTACTTTTGCAAGCAAGCTACCTTTAGTGTATTGCTTACCAGATCATTGGAGGTCGCTTGCGACGTGGTACTCGATGGGACAAATGTTGACGACCTGCTGGAATATCGTCCGGGGATAAAAGCACTTGACGAGCTGGGAATTGAATCTCCTCTCATGGAAGCAGGTTTAACCAAGCAGGAGATACGTAGTTATGCCCGCTGGGCCGGGCTTAGCAATCATGACCTTCCATCCAATTCCTGCCTTGCTACCCGGATTGAACACGGTCAGGTTATTACTGTGGAATTGCTGGGGAAGATTGAATCTGCTGAGAGATTTTTATCGGATCTTGGTTTTAGGGGATGTCGAGTCCGTCTCGTCAATAATTATATTCACCTGGAATTGCAAACCAATGATTTACCACGTTGCGTAGAAACTCCGACTCTGCAGTCAATACTGCAATACTTCCAGGAAAGTGGTTTAGGGTCAGTCTTCCTTAACCTTGCAGGGCGCTAAAGCTCCTAAAGAAAAAGGCATTTTCTTGCATTATTAAACGAATTAGTGCTTGATTCTGGACTCCTATTCAATTATTGTGATTGGGTTGTGCCTCTAAAAGCTTGATTCTAAAGGGTTGTGGGGCGCTGAATTGTTTATTGTCAAGAGAAATTGGCGGTCTTTTTCTTTTGACAAGTCGATGTTGTTTGAGTAAAGCATCATACTCAGGAGAAAGGCAACAACGAACGTTGTCCTGGTAAAAGCAAAGAAAGATTAGCAGGGAGGAATTCATGAATAAGAAAGAACTTATTGAGAGCATCGCAGGCGCAGCCGACATTAGCAAAGCTGCTGCAGAGAAGGCCTTGAACGGTACTCTTGCTGCAATCGCAGAAAGTCTCAAAAAGGGCGACAAAGTGACCTTGGTCGGTTTCGGAACATTTTCTGTTTCAATCCGTGAAGCTCGTCAGGGTAGAAACCCCCAGACTGGCACCACCATCGACATTCCGGCCAAAAAGGTCGCCAAGTTTAAAGCTGGCAGCAAACTGTCTGAAGCTATCAACTAAGTCCTGGATTGATCATATTTTGATCATGGATTTGCGGAAGTATTACTGCTAATCTGACTGCTGCAACTCAGAGTCTTTGAATCTGGTTAGAGCAGGTGGTAACAGTCGAAATACCCGCTGTATAAAATCCCCTGCCAGAGTCTCAGAACTTGAGAGAAAGGACAGTAGATACGTACTGGTTCATTGGTATGTAATTGCTTGAAGGTCGTTCCTGCACAAGGGGCGACCTTTTTTTTTGGTTATGAAAAAACTACGCTCAGGATATACAACAGGTGCATGTGCCGCCGCTGCTGCTAAAGCTGCCACTTTGCGGTTGCTCGGAGCACAGCAGCTTACGGAGGTGGAAATACCTTTTCCCGATGGGCGTCGTGTGCAATTTAGTATTGAACGATGCACTCAGACAGATAACCCCAGCAATAAAGGATGTGCTGGGATTATTAAAGATGCCGGGGATGACCCTGATGTCACTAATGGTGCTCTTATTCACGCTGCAGTATGGTTTTCCGAAACCTCTGGAGCAGCTAGTGAGGTCATTTCAATTCTAGGCGGCGAGGGTGTTGGGACAGTAACAAAACCCGGACTTGCCCTACCTATAGGTTCGCCGGCCATAAACCCGGTTCCGCTGAAAATGATCAGGGAAGCTGCGGCTGAGGCCTTACACGAGTACTGCTCCCTTCCATACCCTGCAATAAACATTGAGATATCCGTGCCGAACGGCAGAGAACTTGCCGACAAAACATTAAATGCAAGGCTTGGGATCGTAGGCGGGATATCAATACTCGGCACTACAGGTATCGTAAAACCTATTTCAGCAGAAGCCTGGACTGCGACAATAACCTCTTC
>JBFHGS010000068.1:0-21998 GCA_041582995.1 Desulfopila sp.
GTAATATTTCTTAGCAATTTCGGCACACAGCAAGGCACGAATGAAGGAGCATAGCAACGCTATGTAACTGAATGAGAAACGAAGTCAGTGTGACAAAAGGGCTGGAAATATGCGATAGATTAAGCTTTACAGAGCACTAGTACATCAAGGTGCCATGTACTCATGTGAGTGGTTACGTTTCAGGTATAAAAAAAGCCCGTCGGCAACGCTGACGGGCTTTGATATTTTATGCTTTCAACAGGCTTAAAAGGGATTCATAGTCCAGATACCACACGGACAGGTGTCTGCGCAGAAACCGCAGGCTATGCACTTCTTATCATCTGATACATATTCAAAACTGTGATCAGTTTTGAACTCATACCCGCTCTGTGAGCCGATAGCCACTTCTCTACGCGTTATGGCACCTGTAGGGCAGATTGTTTCACAGAGATGACAATCACGGCAGGATGCACAGGAAAGGCATCTGTCGGCCTGCTCAATATCCGTTGGGCCTGAGCTGGCAGGTGAATAATGGCTGATTGTAAGGGCCTGCTGGAGGATTACCGGTTTTTCAAACGGCTTCCATTGGGTTCCTTTGCACTCAGCGATGATGAATTCAGCAGCCTCTTTACCGGCACCCAGCGCGTTGGTCGCAAGACCAGGTCGTTCTACGTCACCGATCGCCAGCACTTTTCCGCTTGAGGTAACATGTGCTTTATTTGTCGTGATCCAGGCGGCACCACCAACAGTAAGCGTCTCAATAGATTCCGGCAGAAAGGAGAGTGCAGGAACATCACCGATGGAAATAAAAACCGATTGAGCGGGAATGAGATCACCTTCAGTGGTGATGAGTCCCTCCTCGGTTACTTCTTTGGTGAAAACCGGCCAGCGGAATTGTGCACCAAGCTTTTCAGCAGCTTCTTTCTCGTTACCGAACGCGAGCGGCTTCTGGATATCGACAAGTGTTACTTTTTCGGCACCGAGGCGATATGCTTCACAGGCAACGTCACAGCCGACATTGCCAGCACCGATAACGACGACTTCTTTGCCGACCGCCATAGGAGATGCGCTCTTGGCTGACTTTAGGAAGTCAAGAGCCGCTGTGACTTTTTCATGTCCCGGGAACTGTAAACGACGCGGTTCATGGGTACCGATGGCGATAACGACATAGTCGAACTGTTCCTGCAGAGTGGCAAAGCTGGACTTGGTCATACTGGTGTTGAGTGAAACTTCGATATTCGGCATGGAGGTGAAGCGCTCGATCTCGAGGTCCCATATTGCCTGGGGTAGTCTCTCCCAGGGGATAACCTGTGCGAGCTTTCCACCGAGTTGG
The DNA here is from genome assembly GCA_041582995.1 of Desulfopila sp. Lineage (GTDB taxonomy): Bacteria > Desulfobacterota > Desulfobulbia > Desulfobulbales > Desulfocapsaceae > Desulfopila. The sequence goes on from JBFHGS010000068.1 coordinate 1,313, forward strand.
TCGCCGGATTCAAAAATGTGTGAATCAACACCCGCGAGCGCCAGTTGCCAGGCAACACTCATACCGGCAGGGCCGCCACCGATAATTGCAACTTTTTTACCGAGTGGCTCAGCCGGTGCAGGAGCTGCGAAATTACTGACAGCACGTCCCAGAACATGCATGTCAATAGGGTCGTCAACTTGCGATCTGGAGCAATTTTCCATACAGAGATTCGGGCATACTGCACCACATACCGAGGCAGGCAGCGGGGTATAGCGAAGGAGCATTTCATAGGCTTCATCACCTTTACCCTCACGGATAAGCCTGAGGCGGTCGACTGTGGGGATATGTACAGGACAGTAATACGTACAGGGGGCAGCAGACTCACAGTTGGCCCACCAGGGCTTCTTGCGACGCAGATCACCTGTAACGATAGCTGTGATTGGACTTCTATCGAGACCGGGAGCAAGATCCCGCAGAGGGTCACCGCCCAGGGCCTTGTTCCAGTGTTCATTTCTGAACTGCGCCATAGGCATGGGACCTGACCACATCAGCGCCCGCTCCTGCGGGGTGACAGCGATCAGAATCTGCCAGTCCTCGCGTTTAAGCATGGAGTCGAGCAGATCATTGCGTTTAATATTTTCAAGGTAGGCCGGGATTTTTTCCGCTAACCATTGCCATTGTTCATCGTTTGGTTTGTCGAGCCGTGCATTTGTCCGTGAATAGGAATCATCTATTTCGCCGCGGAAATAGATGAGACCACCCACCATGCCAACACAGGGGCGATATCCGAGAATATTTTTCGGATTTTTAGGATTAACACCACAGACAACTGCAATGCCGCCACAGTTGAATTCAGCAAAGGAGTCGCCGGTTGAACCGAGAACCCAGAGTTCAGGTTTTTCGTAGTCAGGGTTCCATTTGGTCATGGAGAGACCACGGGCACCTATGGAACCGCCGATGTATACTTTACCGGCTGCCATAGCGTTACAGGCACCGTTGGTAGCATCACCCAGTACAGAAATTTCCGCGCCGATGTTCAGGTAACCGACATCATCGGATGTGGCACCTTCGCAGAGAATCGTGGTGCCGGGCATGCCCATACAGCCGAGACGCTGGCCGGAAGGGCCTTTAACCGTGATGTGCAAACCGTCTTCACGTTGCAGCCGTATACCGATATTATGCTGACCGTAGGATTCGAGGAAGAGAGAAGAAGATTCTGAAGCGGCTTTGCGCACCAGTTTCTCAAACTTCATCGAGCTGATTCGTTGGCCTTCTTGATCGAGGCCTTTAACAACAGTCGTAGTCACAGATAACTCCTCATGTCAGATAAAAGGGCAGATATTGAGAGAGCCGCCCTGTTATTAGCTTGTTCGTTTGCTTGCCTAGCAGACATATTTAATCTGAAGCCTGTCAGCGGCATCCTTATCGGCTATACCCAGTGCATCTGACATACCTATCGGCAGACTCTGAGAGCGGCCGAGCGGAGCCATGATTTTCTTCACTTCGGTATTAATTGACATGTAGACTTCTGCTACACGTTCTGCGACCTTGTCCGGATCGAGGCGACGATAAAGTTTAGGGTTCTGGCTGGTAATGCCCTTTGGACAGATACCTACGTTACATACGTTGCAACGATTTTTCTCGTTACCAAGACATCCTGCTACCGACTGCATAATATACTTACCGATATGAACCCCGGAGGCGCCGAGCATTACAAGAGCCATGCCGTTTTGAGCAACGTTGCCGTTCTTGCCGATACCGCCGGCTGCAAAAATCGGAATTTCGTTTTGTTTACCCTGAGCTGCAAGATCCAGATAACATTCACGTACACAGGAAGCTATCGGGTGGCCGGTTGCATCCATGGAAACATTATACGCTGCACCAGTACCACCATCGATACCATCGATCATAAGACCAGCGGCGTACGGGTTACGTACCAGGTTGTTGAGAACTGATTTCGCCGAGGTTGAAGCGGATATTTTTGGATATACAGGTACTTTGTGGTCAAAGGCCATAGACAGGGTCTGAATCATTTTCATAACACTCTCTTCGATTGAGTAGAGAGTCTGATGAACAGGAGGCGACGGAAGATCTACAGCTTCAGGGACACCGCGCAGACGGGCGATGAGCTTGGATACTTTGTACCACATGAGCAATCCGCCGTCACCGGGCTTGGCACCCTGCCCATATTTGATCTCGATTGCTGCAGGCATACACTGCATTTCCGGTATCGCGCGGATAATTTCATCCCAGCCGAAATAACCGGATGCAATCTGCAATACGATATATTTCAGATATGGACTTCGTAAAATCCATGGAGGACAGCCTCCCTCGCCTGTACACATGACGACGGGGATACCAAGTACCTCGTTACAGTAGGCGACACCCTGGAGCATTCCCAGCCACATGTTTGGGGAAAGTGCACCAAAGGACATGGAACCTATGACAAAAGGGAATATTTCACGTGTAGGCGGAATCCAGTCACCGTTCATGGTGTTCTTAAGGAAGTCTTCAGGGGAAAGAACACGTCCGAGAGTGGTGGTTACACTGAATTCATGTCGTCCTGCATCAAGTGCCGGATCGGTAAGCATCGAGATGCGGTCAAACATGATGCGGTCGAGCAGAGTCGGGCCTACAACGTTACGACGGCCACCACGTTTGCTGGGCTCACCCTTCATATTGCTGAAGAATACCGACCGGTTTTCATTGGTATTAGGAACAGGCATGATCGCTTCATTCGGACATACCATGGAGCACATGGAACAGCCGATACAGGCGTTGGTCATGTTCGTTTTCTGCCGAATACCGACAAATGTCTCGTATTCACTGCCGCGTTTTTTGCTCAGGATATCGAGCTTGGGCATTCTATGCCGTCTGTACGTCAGCTGGATAGCATCTTTAGGACAGACGGAGGTACATTTTCCACACAGAGTACAGCGGTCTTCACGATGTTGGATGATCCACTGTAAGTCAGTGTATGTCAAGCTGCTTGGGGTAACGGAAACTGATCGTGTTGAGACCATATGGTTAATTCCTTTCTATGGGGAGGGATTATAACTGTATGTTCACGCATTGGTTGGAAATCGAGTGAAGGATCGCGATCGGGAATCATCGCATCTACACCACATAATTCAGAAGCAATGGCCCAGGCGCCATCACGTCCGCCAACCGTTGCCGGACGGAGCTTTTTCTGATCCATAACCAGCATGCAGGTTTCATCTGGCAGGGTACCGATAACGGCGTTCGGGCCGTCAATGATCAACCTGCGACAAACGGTGCGCAATCCTTTCAGGAAATCTCCCTGAGGATGTATGTCGAGCTCTTTGGAGCTGAGCGGAGTAATGATGTGTTTGTACGCCTCAAGCGGCAGGTTCAGCTTTTTGAGGGTGTAGTGAAGGATATGAGCGAACACTTCAGAGTCACTTTGATAACCAAGATATCCCGGTATGTTTTTGCCAACCAGCCAGTCACGTATAGGAACAAACGCGCTGTTCTCACCGTTTGTCATTGTGGCTATGCCCTGAATAAAAAACGGATGGCAGGCATAGAGATTGATACCGTAGTTAGTGTTCTGGCGACCCTGTGCCATACAGACCCTTGATTTGATCTGATTGTCCCATAAAGAGAGAGCCTTGCCGATCTGCAGCGGCCAGCCGACTTCCTTAATCATCGCGACGTCAGGATAGAAGGAAAATACTGTCAGGTCATTGTTGTTGTCTTCTCCGAGTTTTCGCAGAGCAAGTCGGGTGAGCAGCAGTTCATCTTCGCGTTCTTCAATCGGTTTTTCCTTAAATTCAGCAGGCATCCTGTAAGCCCGAAGGAAATAGCGATAGCGATCATTGGCTTCTATGAGCTCAGGTCGCATACTGAAGCGATGGTCGTACTTCAGCTCATATCCACGAGCATCCATGTATTCATCCAGACGTTGTTCCGCCTTTTTTGAGTGCGCGATGCCGGACAGTATAGGGAATCTGGGATTGTATTTAAAGTCTTCGAACTCCATTCCTCGAAGCAAAAGGCCAAGTCCGGAACCATCATAACCTTCCTGCATGGCTTCCATGGCCTGGAGCACTTCGTATGGAGAGAATGGTTCATTCGCTGTTTTCAGGGCTAAGCGACACATGAGTTCTCCTGGTGATAATATAGGATGATGCCCGGGGAAGGGCAGGCTGTAAACGTCTATGGGGTACAAACCGGGATGGGTTTCCTGCCGGATGAACTAAGACAAAAAAGATGGTGCTATAATGCTGAACTCGTATGTATAAATAACTACATAAAGAAAGTCAAGAAAAATGCCATTCCCTCTCAAACCACAACTTTTAGCGCTATAGTATTTGTCTTTTCAGGCCGAGAAGAAAGAGATACAAACCGTTCAAATTCAGACGCAGGAGGAGAACAATGAAAATTGTGTCTTCACGTTTAGGCATGGACGCGTCAGCGGTTTACAGGGATGTAAGCAAAAACGAAGGATTGCAGAGCAGCAGTAGCAGTAGAACTCAAGAAGAAATTTTTCGCCTTGAGTTACCGGAACTGACGGCGGCTCAGACACGAGTTACGGCTAATATTGAACGTAGCAATATTGAGGCTGTGTCAGTTATTTCAAAAGACAACACAATATCATCGCATGTCTGGTCTGAGGAGTCGGTAGTAGGAACCATAGTCTCTGATTTTATCGGCAGCAGGGTACAGGTGCGTGATCTTAAGGTGAATCATTCGGGAAGTCAGTTGCACTCTGTTACCGAAAAAACATTGGGTAGTGGAAGAAGGATTATTTCTTCTGTTTCAGGTATGCAGGTAACACTGGGTCTTGAGAGTGTACGTTATCAACAGGAAAAAGTACGTGTCAGCTCCACCGGAACTGTACTTACAGGTGACGGTCGTGAAATACATCTGAAGATGCACTTGATGTTCGAGAGTGAGGAGGTTTCACGCCAACGAACATTTGGTACGGTTATCTCTTCACGATTCGTTGACCCGCTGGTACTTAGTTTTACTGATGGCCTGACGGTTCTCGGCGACAGCAGTTTCTCTTTCGATCTCAATTGTGATGGTGAGATGGAAAAGATAAGCAGGTTGTCATCCGGAAGTGGCTTTCTTGTTCTTGATAAAAATTGTGACGGTATCATCAACAATGGCCGGGAGCTTTTTGGTCCTGTCTCAGGTGCGGGTTATGATGAACTGAAAATATTTGATGATGACGGGAACGACTGGATCGATGAGAATGATCCGGTATTTGACCAGTTGCAGCTGTGGATGGGCGCAGGCGGAGAAGAGAGTTCTCTTGTTACTCTCCGTGAAGCGGGAGTGGGTGCATTGTCGCTAGCCAGTGTTGATGCACATTTTAATTTGAAAGATCGGGAGGGCAGAATTCTAGGTCAGTTGAGTAAGTCAGGAATATTTCTTACTGAAGATGGGGCAGTTCGGCCATTGGCAGAACTTGATCTGCAGCTGCAAGGTGATAATGACAGTACAAGCAGGCTGGGTGTCTCCCGGGACATGCAGATTGCCCTTGATGGATTACGTGATATGATAGCCGAGCGCCGGAGACGTGTTGCATATCTGGCATCAGTACAGTTCAGAGAGAAAGAGGCGGAAAAACAGCAAGACAGGCTACTGCAAAGGCTTTGGGAGTTACGGAAGGATACGTCGACTTTTACAGGCTGAAACTATGAGCCGGCCATCCCTGCATCTTAATGGATCATGGGGTTGGCCGACTGTAGTTCTTGTGTGCCATGTTATCTCTACTGGTGTGTACCACCAGGGGGCAATGCATTACTTGATGATGCGGCCGATATTCTTGACCTGATCAACTTTCCCTTTGATCTCAGCCGCTTCTTTTACTCCGGGTATATCATTGACAAAGTTTTTAGTGCCGTCTTCAACTTCACTGACACCTTTCTTAAATGAGGAGATAGCTTTTCCGAGGCCATGGCCGATTTCCGGCAGTTTTTTGCCGCCGAAGACGAGAACGGCGATAGCCAAAATGACGATCAGTTCAGGGGTACCAAGTCCAAACATGTGATGCTCCTGCGAGGTAGTGTTGCAATAACGGCTGGAAAGGGTGCTCAGGCAGTCTTGTCGCTGTCGTTCTTCTTTTCTTCTTCTTCAATTTTCTTGGAAGAATCATCCTGGCGGGTAGCTTCTTTGAAGTTTTTAATACCTTTACCGATACCGGAACCGATTTCAGGGAGTTTTCCCGCTCCGAATATAATCACAATAATAACCAGAATAACAATGAGTTCTGGCATTCCGAGTCCGAACATGTATGTACCTCAGCAAAAGAAATTACTGTAAATCGGCCATCTGACGGGGTGACAGATGGTCTAGAAATATACCATGGTCGACTTTAGAGTAGTATGTACAGAAAGTCAAGCATGTTGCTACATCTGGCTGGTAACAGCGCAATGGTTTGAATTTATGGAGAAATATATCAAAACCTCAGTTATTTGAGGTTGCGGATATTTTCAGAAAATGCATTTATTCTGGCAATTACGTCCAATTCATCAATGGTTGTGAGTTGTCGGTTTTCCATAACTATCCTGCCGTTTATGATGGAATGCACCACGTCTCCACCTCTGGCTGCATATACGAGATGAGAGGGAATATTATAGCAGGGAGTGAGGTGAGGCTGATTAAAATCCAGAACAATACAATCCGCTTTTTTACCAACATCAAGAGTGCCTGTTACTTCGTCGGCTCCGAGAGCTCTGGCACCACTTAAGGTAGCAGCATGCAGGGTGGTTTCTGCGCTCATCACGGTCGGATCAAGAAGCACTGCTTTGTGGACCTTGGCTACACTGTTCATTTCACCAAACATATCCACATCGTTGTTGCTGGCACTTCCGTCTGTTCCCAAGGCAAGAGTTGCACCTGCCCGAATGAGCTCAACAACCGGAGCAGTACCTGAGGCCAGTTTCATGTTTGATTCAAGGCAATGGCTTACGCTAACTCCTCTGGCAGCGAGTAATTCTATCTCGTGCGGTGTCAGCACGACACAATGTGCCGCCAGAGTGTTGTTACGAAGTAAACCGAGATTGTCTAAATGCATGACCGGGCTAAGACCATATTGCTTCCGGCAGGATTCAACTTCCGTCTGATTCTCTGATAGATGTATATGACACAAGCAATTTTGTTGTTCTGCAAAGTTGCCAAGACGCGAAAGCAGAGCAGGAGAGCAGGTATAGACGCTATGAGGATCAACTGTTACATTGATAAGTGGATGTCCTGAGTATTCCTCAAACATTTCAGTTATGTAGTTGAACCCATTCTCCATTTCACCATAACAGGGTGAAGGGAAGTCGTAGATTACTTCGCCGATCCAGGCACGTATTCCGGCAACATCAGCTGCCTTGGCGACCTCTTTTGCAAAGAGATACATGTCACAGAAGCTGGTAGTACCCGACTTTATCATTTCTGCGATCGAGAGCAGTGTTGAATGGTAGACTATCTCCGGGGTGAGCTTTGCTTCGGCAGGAAAGATGTGCTCTTCCAGCCATGTCATGAGCGGCAGATCATCTGCGATGCCGCGAAAGCAGGACATGGCCGCATGGGTGTGGGTATTGACAAGACCAGGCATGACAAGACCATGTTCGGTATGCAGTTGACGTGCGTCAGGGTATTTCTGCTGCAGGGTATCGGTGGGGCCTATATCAGTGATGATGTCGTCGGAAACGGCTATGGCGTGATTATGAAGCAGTCCGGTCTGGGCGGAGGAGGGGAGCAGGTACTTGCCGCTGATAATAAGATCGGGTCGGGACATGATATATCCTGGTCAGAAAAAATGTTTTGAATAAAGAATTTCTGGAAATTTATATCGAAACAGATGGGTAATGTAATGGAGTCCTTGAAAATACCAGTTGAAGATTGTTCAGGCAAGTGGCTGAAAAGGGAGTCACGTGCGACGGTAAATATTATAAGGATATCGAGTCGATCCTGCTGACGATTTCCACAATGAGATTCTGCAGTTTAGGTGTGACTTCGGCTGCGATCTCCAGAATATCTTCGAGAAGAATTGGCTGAAAATTATCTGGGTCATTAACGTTTGAGACAACGGATAAGCCGAGGACGTCCATACCGGCGTGGTTGGCTACAATTACCTCCGGCACAGAGGACATGCCTACAGCATCAGCACCGCATTCACGCAACCAGCGGGTTTCTGCGGGAGTTTCAAGACTGGGGCCGGGAATACAGACGTAAACGCCGCTTATTGTCTTTTTGAGGCCGCAGTGCGTGGCACTGTCAAGAGCACACTTTATAAGTGCAGGATGATACGGAACTGACAGATCAGGAAAGCGTGGACCCCAGGTTTCGACATTTGGTCCGCGCAATGGGTTTTCGCCAAGGAAATTAAGATGGTCACGAATAACCATGATAGATCCCGGAGCGATAATCGGGTTCAGTCCGCCTGCTGCATTTGTCAGCAGCAGCAATTTTGCTCCGAGCAGTGATAAGACACGGATCGGAAACGTCACTTCCCGGGTCGAGTATCCTTCGTAATAGTGAAACCTTCCCTGCAGCGCGACAACGGGTTGCCCGCCAAGATAACCGACGATAAGATTGCCTTGATGACTTGTAACCGTTGAAGCAGGAAAATGGGGTATCTCGGAGTATGGAATGACTTTTCTGGCATCAATCTGCTCGACAAAACCGCCAAGGCCTGTGCCAAGTTGAATGATTGTACGGGGAATAAAAGGGAGTGTGTCGCGCAGATAGGCGACACACTCATCTACATTTTTGACATGACGAGCAAAAGCGGAATCAGCCATGGCGGGCATGAGCTTTCAGGTAGTCCTGAATCTGATTACTATCTGCATCCATCAGTTCACAGCGGGATTCTTTTTCCATGAGACCTGCGATAGACTCTGGTGTCTCAGGGTCACGTTGTATGGCTGCATGCACGGCTTCACTAAATTTGGCAGGATGGGCAGTGGCAAGACACACCATTGGGACACCCTGCTTTTGAAGGCGCTGGGCAGCTTTCACACCCACTGCTGTGTGTGGGTCGAGAACATAGTTGAATTCTTTGTAAAATTCTCTGATAGTCTCGGTTACTTCCTCTTCAGATACGGCAAGAGCTGAAAAATCGCGACGAACCTGATCCTGATAGCCGCTGAGGTCAATTTTGCCGTTTGCTGCAAAATCCTTCATGCAATCACGGGTTCTTTCGGGTTCACTATCCAACAGATAATACAGATAGCGCTCAAAGTTTGAGGCGGATTGGATATCCATCGACGGACTTGAGGTCTGAACCACTTCGCCAAGTGAGTACTCTCCTGTATTGATAAAGCGAGAGAGGATATCATTTGAGTTAGTGGCCAGCACAAGACGGCGAATCGTACCTTCAGGTAACATTCTCTTAGCGATGTACCCTGCAAAGATATCCCCGAAATTACCGGTTGGTACTGCAAAATCCAGTGTTGAGTCTTTTTCATGGGAACTGACATGCAGGCAACTCCAGACATAATAAACCACCTGAGCAAGAACTCGTGCCCAGTTGATGGAGTTTATTGCGCCAAGATTATAGCGGCTCTTGAAGTCGATATTGCCGAAAATTTTCTTGACGATTGCCTGTCCGTCATCAAATGATCCGCGGATAGCAATGTTAAAAACATTGTCATCAAGAACCGTGGTCATCTGTTTTTCCTGAACCGGACTTACCCGCTGATGCGGATGGAGGATGAAAATGTTGATTCTTTCCTTGCCTCGGACTCCATAAATGGCGGCACTGCCGGTATCACCGGAGGTAGCTCCCAGAATGTTAAGGACAGAGTCATTTTTGTCGAGCAGATACTCAAAAAGGTTCCCCAGAAACTGCAGGGCAATATCCTTAAACGCCAGGGTCGGCCCGTGGAAGAGCTCGAGAATATGAAGATTACCGCAATGTACAAGCGGTGTAACAGCTTCATGATTGAAACCGGCGTAGGACTTGTTGATGAGCGCACGGAGATCGCTGTTGGGGATGTCATCGATAAATCGTGACATCACCTCAAAAGCAAGTTCGCTATAGCTCAACTCCTGCCAGGCCGTCATGGTGTCACTACCAATACGCGGAATAGTTCTTGGCAGAAGCAGGCCGCCGTCTTCAGCAAGACCCATAAGTACGGCCCGAGTGAACGGGATGTGGGCGATACCGCCCCGAGTGCTTAAATATTGCATAGTCGTGAGTTCGAAGTGATGGAGACTATTAGCTTAAAATCAGCCTATTCCTCGTCTTCCAGCTGGATCCGTACAGCATCGTGCCACAACCCTTCAAGGTCGTAAAAATCACGTTGCTCGTGGTAGAAAATATGGACAACTACATCTCCGAAGTCGAGAAGAACCCACATACCTTCCTGAAGTCCCTCGGCTCTGGACGCCTTAACACGCTTCGAGCGCAATCCGCCCTCAAGTGCTTCTGCAAGTCCCTGCACATGGCGGGTTGAACGACCGCTCATGATGACAAAATAGTCTGCAAATGATGAAATATTCTTAACGTCGAGAACTACAACGTCTTCAGCCTTGGTGTCGAGTGCAAGCTGCGCACATGCTTTGGCAACTTCAAGGCCGCTTTTATCACGGAATTCTTTTTTGATTTGTTTCATAGTTACTTGTGCCCTTTTCTTCGTGGGCTGTCAAATTTTTTATGCCTTTTTGCGTGGCTTGCGTGGAGGAAATTCGAAACTGATTTTCCCGTTTTTGCCAAGCAGCAGGTAGGCGTCGAACGGCCTTCTCTTTTTAGAAATGAAGCCTTGTATCAACTCTGTTTTTCCATCGGACAGGAGTTGTTGTATATGAACCGGCTGTATTTCCTTTGAGAGAATTATTTTACCTATTTTGAGTCCTTTTGTGTCTTCACCGTCAAGAGCAGATTCTGACATATAACCTGCAGGAGTCTCATAGACAGGAGTTTTATCAATTGGTGAAATTCCAAGAGCCGGCCCTCGTTTAATAGCCTCGATATCGAGGTCATCTGTAGAGTCGGCAAAGAGAAATTCAACTTTTTTCTTATTAAGCCTCACAGAGGCTGTGAACTGTTTGCCTCGCTTTGAACGAAAATCACTGTAAGGTCCGAGAGTTTCACCTTGTAGCAGGCGAACTATTTCTTCTTCTGACATTACCCTGCCGCCAAGGATTTTTCGAACTGATATTTTTTCGTCTTCAGAAACCCAGGCGGTAGGGGTACCGAAGAAATGAATCCCATTTACAGGACTGAAGGGCGCTTCAAGGCGCACCTCATCTGTTTCGAAGTTTTTAATCTGATTGATGATGTGCTGCGTGAGGTCACGAATTTCTTTCATGAATGTCTCACGGGTAAGTTGGCCCTTCAATATCTGATTGAGTTTGAACTCCCATTCGCCAGTCATTTCCGGAGAAGCCAGAACTTCAATCTTCATTGCTTCAAGCAGAGAAAGCAGTTCAAAGGCCTTGCCGGTCGGGGTCAGATCTTTTCCCTCCCGAACAACATATTTCTCGTTGATAAGCTTTTCAATGATTGCAGCGCGGGTTGCGGGTGTGCCGAGTCCACGTTCCTTCATGGCATCTGCAAGACCTTCGTCATCGACGAGTTTATCTGAATTTTCCATGGCGGAAAGAAGGGTGGCCTCATTAAAACGTGGAGGCGGCGCTGTTTCCTTATCTTCCCGCTCAACCTTCTCACATGTTACCGAACTGTTTTCAGGAATTGGCTCAAGAAGCTTTTCGGCATCTCCGGGTTGACCGGCACCGTAAATTGCTTTCCAGCCGGGTTCCAGCAAGATTTTACCTTCAGTGAGAAAAGTTTCATCAAGTACTATGGAAAGTCTTCGTGTGTTCTGGTAGACGGCTGCAGGAAAGAACACTGCAAGAAAGCGCTGTACAACCATCTGATAGATTTTGGTTTCCGGTTCCGATAGTTCTGAAGGTAGAACATTCGTCGGTATGATCGCGTGGTGATCAGAAACTTTTGCATTATTGAAAATGCGTTTATCCGGTTTTATATATTTTTTATCAAGTGCCTGGGTCGCAAAACGTCCGAACTTCCAGCCGGTCTGGTTCTGGATAGTTTTAGTAACAGTGGGCAGGTAATCTTCTGGCAGAAATTTACTGTCTGTTCTCGGGTAGGTCAGAACTTTGTGTCGTTCATACAGTGCCTGTGCGAGGCCAAGAGTATTTTTCGCTGAAAAACCAAACCTGGAGTTAGCTTCACGCTGCAGCGAGGTCAGGTCGTAGAGTTGGGGAGCGCCTTGAGTTGACTGTTTACTCGTTTCTTCGATAGACGCAGGTTTGCCGGTACATTTTTTTACTATCGCCTCAGCTTTTTCAGGCTCCCAGATTCTGTCAGCTTTGGCATGGGTATTGCTCGGATCTTTCTTGAACTCTGGATCAATCCACTTGCCGGTATAACTGTTGCCTGCCGTTTCAAATTCTGCCAGCAGATTACTGTAGGGAACAGGGACGAAGCTTTGACGAAACTGCTCACGCTTAACAATCAGAGAAAGGGTAGGTGTTTGTACTCGACCGCATGGGGTCAGAAAGAACCCGCCTTTACGCGAATTGTAGCCGGTGAGTGCCCGTGTGGCATTGATCCCTATCAACCAGTCAGATTCTGATCTGCAGAGGGCAGTATGCTCCAGAGAGACCATTTCTTCATTATTGCGAAGATTGGCGAAACCCTTTTTGATGGCATCACTGGTCATAGACTGGAGCCATAGCCGCTTAAAACTCTTGCGGGCTACCGAGGTGTTCCATACGTAGTTTAGAATATATTTAAAAATCAATTCACCTTCGCGGCCGGCATCACAGGCGTTAATGATTTCGCCAACATCGTTTCGGCGAATCAGTTTTTGTAATGCATTCAGCTGAGCCTTTGTTCCATCCAGCCCCTTGAGCGGAAATTGTTCGGGGAGAATCGGCAGGGTGTCCATATTCCATTTCTGGTATGCAGGATCAATTTCCTCCGGGTAACAAATGGATACAAGATGACCAATCGCATATGAAACGATGTAATCATCGCTCTCGTAATGGGTTTTGGATTTTGTAAACTTACCCGGCAGAACTTTGACAAGGTCGCCGGCTACGCTTGGTTTCTCTGCTATTATGAGGGTTTTTGCAGTCATGTGTCAAAAAAGAATGAAAGATGACGCAGAGCCCCGAAATGGACCAGCGTTTCATCTGTATGTATTCATGCCAAAGGCCAAGATGTGAACAGTTATAGAAAGGGTTCGGCAATCAATGAATTTAAGATACTCAGCCTGGCACTAATTAGATATTGTACCGGGAAAGGCGGGGCATCCTCCCCGAAATAGACAGTTGTTGTATATTTCTGTGTACTGTTTGTCAATTGGATTTTCAATTATTTTTATAATGAAGCACTTGGTGCAACCTTTTATGGCAATAGAATATGTTATGTAATATTAGTGCAGTATGGCCACGAAAATAACAGAATAAACTGAATATTGAAGTGGGTGCCTTTTTGCGGAATTCAGGCGGCCTATTACGAAGTGACGGCTATTTGCATCTGAATGCCTCTTTATAAGTTATGGTCTTTCTGTACTTTGGCCAGGACCATTTCGTGCTTCATGCTTGACACGATAGCGGAAGTATGGTTAATTTGGTCCATTGAAAGACCGGAATTTTGATCCTTTTCAGGCGGTGTGGTAGTTGTTTTGCACTTGCCGGGTTTCTCTTTCAATTCGAGTGGAGTTTGTAAGGCGTTCTTTCTCCGCTTGATTTCGCTGGCATACCTCCTGCTTTTGTCTGCAGGCAGGCTTTTGAAAGTGGGCTTTGCCCGCTTTTTTTTATGTCTGGTTAACGGAGCCGGTTTAACTGTACCTGCCGAAATGTTTAAAATTTTCTGGCGAAATAATATATGCGCCTGCAAATAAAGAGGTGCTGAGTCAATGAGTGAATTTGTAATTGAGAAAGTAGAAGAATTTGCGAACACCCTGCTGCCGGGCATGGGGCTGGAGCTAGTTGAGGTTCAGTTTCGCCGGGAAGATCAAGGTTGGGTTTTACGTATTTTTATAGATAGCACAGAGGGGATAACCGTTGATCACTGCGCCGATGTCAGTCGCGAGGTGAGTGCCTATCTGGATGTTGAAGATCTGATTGAACATAATTACAGTCTTGAGGTATCTTCTCCCGGATTGGAACGTCCACTCAGGTCACTTGAAGATTTCGAAAGATTCGCAGGCAGAAAAGCACGTGTTAAGTTACGTGTACCTATGGACGGTCTCAAAGTGTTAGAGGGTGTTATTCTGCAGGTGATTGAAGACAGTGTTGAGCTGGTGCTGGAAGATGAAAGCACTGTTCGTGTGCTTTTCGAACATATCAGGAAAGCCAGGTTGTCTCTTTAGAAGATATAGGCTGAATTTCTGTTTACATGACCGGGCATTTGTCCTCGTGCAGATGGAGGCAGGAAGTAATAAGCATGGAGCAAGAGAATGGTATCGGAGCTTAAACGCATAATCGACCAGATCAGCAGAGATCGCGGATTTGACAAACAGTTGCTGGTTGAGGCCATTGAAGAAGCAGTGCATTCAGCTGCAAGAAAGAAACTTGGCAGCAGGCGGGATATCGAAGTCCGCTATAATGATGAGTTTGGTGAAGTCGAAGTCTTCCAATTCCGCAGTGTTGTAGAAAATCCTGAAGACGAGCAGACGGAGATCTCCTTTGCAGAAGCAACTGTACTGGATCCTGATGTGCAGCTCGGTGATGAGCTTGGCGAAAAAATGGCTGATATTACCGGTCTTGGCAGGATTGCAGCGCAATCAGCCAAGCAGGTTATCATCCATAAAATGAAGGATGCAGAGCGTGAAGTAATCTTTGAAATGTTCAAAGATCGCAAAGGTGAAGTTGTCAGCGGTATTGTGCAGCGCTTTGAGCGTGGCAATATGATAGTGAATCTGGGTCGTACCGATGCTATCCTGCCCAAAGATCAGCAGATCCCTAAGCGGTCGTTTAAACAGGGCGACCGTATTCGGGCATTCCTGATGGATGTTCGCCAGACCGCACGTGATTCTCAGCTTGTTCTGTCCAGGACCTGTGATGACTTTTTAGCTAAGTTGTTCCAGATGGAAGTTCCGGAGATTGCTGAAGGTATAGTTCGTATCATGGGCGTAAGCCGTGAACCTGGCTTCAGAGCAAAGATTGCCGTGAGCTCTTCCGAGAGTGATGTCGATCCGGTAGGTGCATGTGTCGGTATGAAAGGGTCGAGGGTTCAGAATGTGGTGCAGGAGCTTCAGGGCGAGAGGATCGATATTGTTACCTGGTCGCCTGATCCTGCAAAATATGTGTATAACGCTCTTGCTCCAGCCCATGTAAATATGGTGCGGGTGGATGAAGATGCGAACTCTATGTTGGTTGTAGTTCCCAATGACCAGTTGTCACTGGCTATTGGACGTCAGGGGCAGAATGTTCGACTGGCTTCGAGATTGCTTGGTTGGCGGATTGATGTAAAGAGTGAGCAGCGCTGGAATAACTTGCAGGATCCGGGTTACCAGTCAATTCTCGCATTGCGAGGTGTTGAAGAATCGCTGGCTGATCAGATTTTTGCCAAAAATATTTTCTCAGTTGTTGACCTGGCTGCAAAAAGTATTGAGGATTTGCTTGTGATCCGCTCTCTCGATGAAAAATCTGCCGGTGCATTAATTGAGGCGGCCGGAATTGCTGCCAGTAAGTTGTCTGAAGAAGAACGCGCAAAGGTTGCAGTGACAGCAGAAGAGAGTCCTGCGGAGGGTGCGGTTGAGGCAGAAGTCGATGGGAATCTTGTTGAGGAATCGGTGGAAACAGTAGATGACTCAATTGAAGAGGAGAAAATCGATGATGCCGAGGCAGACTCAGCAGATACTGAATCAGAACAGCAATAACGGGTCCGTTTGTGGTTGAACCGGTACGAACCTGTGTGGCATGTGGTCGAAGAGATGAAAAAAATAATCTGCAGCGCTATGTCTGGGGTGGTGAAACACCGATGTGTGACGAATCCGGTCATGCATCTGGCCGGGGCGCTTACTGTTGCAAGGCAGATAGTTGCATACAGAGGTTCGTAAAGCAGAAAAAAAAATGGAAAAGAGTATTTCGCCTTTGAAGAAATAGTATCTATAATAGCTCATATGAACGGAACAGTTTATTGACTGTGTGTCCATTCCTTGGGTGAGATTGCTTGGAGAGAAGGAAATACGGGAGTAAAGAATGAGCAGGGTTAGGATTTACGAACTGGCCAAAGAGGCCGGAATGAGCAGCAAAGCATTAGCCGATAAACTGGTGGAGCATGGATACGATATCAAAGGCCACAGTTCAACGGTGGATGAAGATACGGCTGCCAGAATCCGTAAAGATGTATTAAAGGATTCGGACACGGAAATGGTCGAAAAGAGAATCAGTGGCGATCAGGGCTCGACGGTTATCCGTCGCAGGTCAACGGTAATCCGGCGTAAAGCGAAAGCTGAAGAAGGTGCTGATGACGATTCTGATGATGTTCATTTCGAAGACGAGTACCATGGATCAGATGATGATGGTACTTTCGCTGATGAGCATGTTTCAGCCGCTGAGAGTGTCGATGCTGACCATACAGATAGTGCTGAGCCGGTAGCTGAAAAGAAGGCACCCAAAGCCGATGCTTCAAGGTCATGGGATGTTGCCAGGGTTATAAGTAAACCTGTTCAGGAAGCTGCTCCTGTGGTTGAAGAAGCGAGACCTGTAGAGTCTGCTCCTGCCGAGGAAGTTGTTACTAAAGAAGATAAGTCGGGGGAAACGAGTATTTTAGAGTCGGAAGTGGTTGTTGAAAAAAATGAGGTTCCGGTAGCAGTGGTAGCTGAGAAAAAACCTGTACATGATGTAGATACCAGTTCTTTCGCAGCAGAAAAAACAAAACCAGCTGACAAAGCTGCTCCAGAACGGCCTGCAAAGCCAGAGAAGAAGAAGGCGAAGTCCGCCGCCGCGCCACCACGAAAGGGTATGGCACGAATTGTCGGTTCAATTGACCTTCCGGTTCCTAAAGAAGAGGCTCCTTCACGTCCTCGTAAAAGACCAAGCCGTCCTGCACCAGCAGGAGGAGCTGCGGCACGGCCCGCCCGCCCTGCAAAACCAGCGGCCGGTGGACCTCCTGCTCCCGCGGCTCCCGGGGATGATGCCAATCGATCCAAAAAGCGCGTAAAGCGCGGCGCCGAACAGGCTGGTGACGATAGAAACAGACGGCAGCCGAAGGGCGCGAAGAAGGGTGATAAGAATGTAAAATACACCCACTTCGGTGATGATTATCAAAGAGGTCACGGCAAACGCGGTAAAAGAGGCCGGGCACAGAGAGATCGTCAGAATCCGCCTATAGCCGAGATGAAGGCCAGCAAACGCAGAATTGTAGTGTATGAAACGATCAGCGTAAGTGAGCTGGCGAGTCGTATGCGGATAAAGGCCAGCGAAGTTATTGCCAAGCTGATGGGCCTTGGTGTCATGGCTACTATCAATCAGGCTGTAGATGTTGATACTGCAATGCTTATCGCGGCTGACTTCGGTTACGAAGTTGAGCAGGGGATTACTGAGGAAATCGGTATCCAGATGCTTGAAGAGTCACAGGAAGGTGGGGAGGCTGAAGCACGTTCTCCTGTTGTCACAGTCATGGGACATGTCGATCATGGTAAAACCTCAATTCTCGATGCTATTCGTAAGACTGATGTTGCAGAGGGTGAGGCAGGCGGTATAACTCAGCACATAGGTGCATATCATGTTCGTTCCAGTGCCGGTGATGTTACTTTTGTTGACACACCTGGTCATGCTGCGTTTACTGAGATGCGTTCCCGTGGAGCTCAGGTTACCGACCTTGTTATCCTCGTAGTTGCAGCTGACGATGGCGTTATGGATCAGACGCGTGAGGCTATTAATCATGCTCAAGCGGCTAATGTTCCGATTCTTGTTGCGGTAAATAAGATAGACAAGGACAATGCTGATCCTGATCGCGTCAAGCGAGAGCTTGCTGATTACGATCTCATCCCTGAGGAATGGGGTGGAGAAACAATGTTCTGTGAGACCTCGGCTAAGAACAACATCGGTATTGACGAGCTTATGGAATCTATCCAGCTTATGGCTGAGATACTTGAACTGAAAGCTGTCAGGAAGAGAAATGCTAAAGGCCGTGTTATCGAGGCAAAACTTGATAAAGGTCGTGGTCCTGTAGCTACCGTTCTGGTCCAGGAAGGTACCCTGAAAGGTGGTGACTATTTTGTCGTTGGTCACCATGCAGGTAAAGTCCGGGCGTTACTGGATGACCGTGGACGGACCATCACAAGTGCTGGCCCGTCAATTCCGGTAGAAGTGCAGGGTTTGGCCGGTGTACCACAGGCCGGTGACGAATTTGTGGTGGTTACAGACGAGAAGATGGCGAAGAATGTAAGCCAGGTTCGTGCTATGAAGGCGCGTGAGGCTGAACTTGGAGCCGGCAGCAAGATTTCGCTTGATAAACTCTTTGAGAAAATGGCTGAGGGCGAGGTTCAGGAGCTTCGTGTGATTCTCCGTGCTGATGTTCAGGGTACTCTTGAAGCTTTTGCCAAGGCTGCTGAAGAGCTGTCTACCAAAGATATCAAGGTCAGAGTACTGCATGAGGGAACTGGTACAATAACTGAGTCAGATATTCTCCTGGCATCTGCATCTGAGGCCATTATTATTGGTTTCAATGTGCGGCCGACAGCTAAGGTTAAAGAACTTGCCGTTAAAGAAAATGTAGATGTTCGTTCGTATGACGTAATCTACCATGCTCTTGACGATATACGTAAAGCCATGGTTGGAATGCTTGAGCCTACCTACCAGGAAAATGTCATTGGTACTGCTGTTGTTCGCGAAACCTTTGGTGTTCCTAAAGTCGGTACCATAGCTGGTTGTAGTGTTATGGACGGTAAGATTCAGAGAAATGCCGGTGTTCGTGTCATTCGTGATGGCGTCGTTTTATTTACCGGCAAAATCAGCTCTCTTAAGCGCTTCAAGGATGATGTGAAAGAAGTCGCAACTGGCTATGAATGCGGTATTGGTGTTGAAAACTATAATGATATCAAGATTGACGATCATCTCGAAGCATTCGTAATGCTTGAGGTGGAAGCGACTCTTGAGTAGTAGGTAGAGTGTGAGTATCTGGGATCCAAAACAAACACTGGATTCTGTTGGTCTTGGCCGGCAGGAACAGAAGCGATCAGTCCGGGTGGCAGATGTCATCCGGAATGAATTGTCTATTTTAATGATAAGTAAGGTTCGGGATCCAAAACTCAGTGAGGTAAGTATCTCACGGGTTGAAGTTACCGATGACATGAAAATAGCGCGTATTTTCTTTACGCTTTTGAGCGGGAAGAAGCGGGCAAAAGGTGCAGAGAAGTCACTGCAGAATGCTAAAGGGTTCATGCGCAGTCATCTTGCAAAGACGTTGAACCTGCGGTACACACCTGAACTGCAGTTCAGGTATGATGAAACTGCGGACAAGGTTGCTCAGGTTGAATCCATTTTTCAGGAAATAGAAAATGAGCGAAAAGACCGCGGTGAAGATTCCTGAGGCAATAGTCGAAGGTATCCGATCAGCAGGAAATGTTATTCTGCTGACCCATGTGCATCCGGATGGTGATGCTCTGGGATCATCGCTGGGAATGGCTGAAATCCTTCGGGGAATGGGCAAAGAAGTTTGCCTGTTCCTCGAAGAGCCGGTGTCTCATTTATATACATTTTTACCAGGCGTTGATCTTGTCGAAACCAGTATTGAAAGAGTTACTCAGTTTGCCAGTAGCGCTGCTGATAACCTCATCACTGTTGCACTTGATTCCGGGGATAATCGGCGTCTTGGAAAATTCAGAGACAAACTTACCGGCTTGACCCCCTTTGTGGTAATAGATCACCACAAATCACATAAAGACTACGGCGAGCATCGGTGGGTTGATCCGTCGAAGTCCTCTACCGGTGAGATGATTTACGAACTCGCACTGGAGTTTGGCGAAGAGATATCATACTCTGCCGCTGTCAATCTCTATGTTGCGATATGTACTGATACCGGTTCATTTCGTTACGAGTGCACCAGTCCCCGTACCCTCCATATAGCAGCTGAACTTGTAGAAAAAGGTGTTCGCCCTGAAGAAATGGCGAAATGCCTGTATGACAATGTGAGCCCTACGCGTATTAAACTGCTGCAGATGGTCCTCGGGACACTACAGATTCACGAAAATGGGCAATTTGCCTTTGTACATGTAACGCGTGATATGATTGATAAGAGCGGTGCCACCATGCATGATATTGAGGGGTTCGTCGATTACCCGAGATCTCTTGGTTCTGTGAAGGTTGCAGCTTTTCTTAAAGAATCAAATGATGGCGAAATATCTGTCAGTCTAAGGGCTAAAGGTGAGTGCGATGTGGCAGAAGTTGCAAACATCTTTGATGGTGGCGGTCATAGAAACGCTGCAGGTTTCCGGTTGCAGGACAAAACAATTGACGATGTGCAAGCCGCTGTATTGGCAGAATTGCGTAATAGTCTGAATAAAGAAGTGGAATAATCCGCGGGAAGTTAGTGGTTATTATGTCTGAGTTTCATGCGGGAGTATTCCTGATTGATAAACCTGTCGGGCCATCCTCTTTTACAATGGTACGACATGTTAGAAAAATGCTGGGTATAAAGAAAGTAGGTCATGCAGGAACTTTGGATCCGTTTGCATCGGGCCTGCTTATTGTTTGTGCAGGAAGACCTGCTACAAAGATGATATCTTCATTTATGGATGGAGATAAAGAATAC
>JBFHGS010000069.1:0-21941 GCA_041582995.1 Desulfopila sp.
ACCGATATCACAGGCACATTGAGCGGCTGCATGATACAAAGCGCTGTTGGTTGCAACATAAGAGGGACGATTACTCTCGTAATCTCCTCCGAAGATTCACTCTCAAGATCTCGTAAGCTCTGTTATGCTTTTCGGCATCAGAAAATCATCCCTGATGCCTCTGGCCACTTTCCTGCTTTCTGCTCCACAATATATGTGAAGAATACTTTCAGCAAATTGACATGGTAGCAGATGTTGATAATGTGTAGTAAGTATCTCAGCATTTCTGAAAGATGCGTTTTGGTCACCAGCTTCAATCAGGACAGCATGTCCTTCACATCATAGCCAACATAGCGGAAATTCGTATTTTGGCACATTACAGAGCATATACTTCATGTTAAAAAATAGAATTTTTTCAGCCACTAAACAGATACAATCTGACCTCGTCATTACCAACATCACTGTTGTAGATGTCTTTTCTCAGGACACCTATATTGCGGATGTCGCAATCTCGGACGGTGTTTTCACCGGCATTGGCGACTACAAAGGCCATGGAAAAATCGAGCTCGATGGAACAGGAAAATTCATAATACCAGGACTGATTGATGCACATGCCCATATAGAGTCTACCCTTGTAACACCTGTTGAATACAGTAACGCTTCCCTGCCGCACGGCATCACCGGAGTTGTCGCCGATCCCCATGAGATAGCCAATGTCAGTGGTATTGCAGGTATTGAGTTTATCATTGAAAACGGCAAACAGGTGCCGATGGACATCTATGTGATGCTGCCATCTTGTGTCCCAGCCACATCTTTTGAAAATGCGGGTTGTACTCTAACCGCAGAAGACCTTAAGCCTCTTTACGCCAACAGCGGTGTATATGGGCTTGCTGAGGTCATGGATTTTCCGGCAGTTCTCGAGGGTAACCACGACATGCTGCGAAAAATTGAAGATGCGGACACAGCCGGCTACAGGATTGACGGACACGGGGCCGGATTTAGTCTGGATCAGCTGAATGCCTATGGTGTGGCACACATCCGTACAGATCATGAGTGCGATACCAGTGAAGGCCTGACCGATAGAGTTCGCCGCGGCATGTATACTTTGGTCAGAGAGGGCACGGTCTGTAAAGATCTCCTGAAAATGCTGCCAGCCATACACGAAAAAAATTCTCATATGCTCTGTTTTGCAACTGACGATAAACATCTCGATGATCTTTGCATGCATGGCGGGGTGGATGTCAATGTGCGACTGGCGATTGCCAACGGCCTCAACCCTGCAACAGCCATCCAGATAGCCTCATTGAATGCTGCCAGATGTTATAAACTTGAAAATCTCGGTGCAATCGCTCCGGGATATATTGCGGATTTTTCCATCGTGTCCGACCTCGAACACCTTGTGATTGATGAAGTATATAAACACGGCAGGCTGGTGGCTCAAAACGGTTGTATTCTGGAACGAGTCGATCCCGCGATGCACAAACCTCCACAAAGCCTGCTCGCCTCGGTGAAAATACCAACGATCAGTGAAGATGACCTGAAAATCGATATGAAAAACTGCACACGGGCCAACATCATTGAGATAGTTCCGGGTACGGTCGTTTCCAAACACCTTATTGAAGAAGTTGACCAGGAAAACGGGCAGTTTAAAATCTGTGCCGACAAGGATCAACTCACGATAGCGGTCATTGAGCGCCATAAGAACCGTGGTAATATCGCCACAGGAATCGTGAAAGGATTATGCCTGCAACATGGAGCAATTGCCACAACTATTGCTCACGACTCTCACAATCTGATCGTCGTTGGCACAAACGAAGCAGACATGGTGCATGCCGTTTCTGCAGTCAGCGCAATGCAGGGTGGAATCGTCCTTATTCATGAAGGACAGTGCATTGCCTCACTCACACTGGAAATAGGCGGGCTGATAACTTCACGACGGTCGGAAGAGGTTATGGAAGATCTGCATCTATTGCATCAGGCCATTGCCAGACTGGCACCGGCCTGCACGTTCAACCCGCTGCTGGCCCTCTCGTTTATGTCACTTGTAGTGATTCCTGAACTAAAAATCTGCGATTCAGGATTGTTTGATTTTTCTACGTTTGGTTTTATTGATGTCCCGGTTAAAGAGTGAAATGATGGGGGGAATGGGCGATCTACTCCTGTATAAGTACTCTGCCGTTTGCGAAATAAATGGCAGAGTGAACCCGTATCAGTGAGTTTTGTTTTCAATCTCATACTTTTTCATTTTATAGCGCAGCACCCGTTCACTGATACCCAGAGCCTCGGCTGCTCTCGTCTGCACCCAGTCATACTGTTCAAGCGAGGAGAGCAACATCTGCCGCTCAACGCGGGCCAACCTGTCACTCAATAATCCGCCGCTTTCCGGTTGCTCGCGTACTTCCAAAGGCAGATCACTCACCCGAATTACCTTGCCGCGCACAAAAGTCACCAGGCGCTGTATGATATGCTCAAGTTCACGGACATTACCTGGGAAATCATATTTGACAAATACGGCCAAAGCTTCATGTTCAAAGCATATGCGGTCGCTATATTTATTGAGAAAAAAATCTGCCAGTTCAACGATATCTCCTCGTCTCTCACGCAGCGGCGGTATAAAGAGTTCAAGCACATTGAGGCGAAAATAAAGATCCTCACGGAAGGTTCCATCCGCAACCATCTGTTTTAAATCTCGATTAGTAGCTGCAATCACCCGTACATCGACAAATATCTGAGTTTCACTACCTACCCGGCTGATAGATTTATCCTGCAGGGCACGCAGCAGTTTAGCCTGGAGTTGCAGGGGCAGCTCCCCAACCTCATCAAGAAAAAGAGTACCCTTCTGGGCCAACTCAAAACGCCCGCGTCTTTTGGCTGAAGCGCCTGTAAAAGCCCCTTTTTCATGACCAAACAGTTCAGACTCAAAAAGTGACTCCGGTACAGCGGCACAGTTTACTTCTACAAACGGGGCGGATCTCCGTTCACCCAAAAGATGAATACATTTAGCTACCATCTCCTTGCCGGTGCCAGTCTCACCACGTATCAACGCCGGCCATTCCACCGGAGCCGCCCGATGTACCAGTGAAAGCACATCCTGCATCTCCCGACTGGAGCCGATAATGTTGAGGGGAAGCTCCTGCTGCTGCAGGGTGCTATTTACCTCGTCCGCTTCCTCACTTGCGATAACATCCTGCTCGATACCTCGTAATTTCCCTAACAACTCAAGTAGATCAACGGGTTTCTCGAGAAAATCGTCCGCTCCAAGCTGCATCACTTTCACCGCAGTCGCTACACTGCCATAGGCGGTAATCATAATGGCACGAATGAGTGGTGAGCTCTGACGCATTCTGGCGAGAACCTCATCACCATTCATATCCTGCATACGATGGTCAATCAGAACGAGCTGCACAGGATGATTGCGAAACAACTGCAAAGCCTCTTCCCCCCCTGCTGCGGTCAAAACAGGGTAACCCTGCTTTTCCAGAAACCCCTGGAGCATCTCGCGCTGCATTTTTTCATCATCTACTATCAGGATCTGCATTTTCTCACGATTCCTTCGGGTACTTCGCGCATAGTTAACCTGGATTCCTCATCAATTCAGACGACGTAAGATTCAACGTTTGCGTCAGTAAACCATAGCCGACGATATTTACAGGCAACATATGGCAGGTGATACCAGCGTCTGAAATGATCTATCGTGAATAAAAAACACCTCAACACGTTGATTCTTTTTTATTCACAACTTCATTCTCTTACAAAAGCTTACAAGTAGTACAGTATGTTCATGAAAAAAAACGGATTACCGCGGCAACTCAATTTCAAAGGCCAGTTCCTGTTTCTCGACATCGGGTCGAACTCCTATGGTACCACCATGAGCCTCAACAATCTTTCTGCTTATCGCCAGCCCCAGCCCTGTTCCTTGCGTTTTCGAGGTAAAGTACGGTTCAAAAAGGTTGTCGCTCTCTTTTTCTGAAAGATGAAATCCGCCATTTAACAGGACAATTTTGCAGATACCTTCGGTCCACTCCACCCTTATACGGCAAATTCCTCCTTCAGGCTGAGCTTCTACCGCATTTTTGATCAGGTTCTCAAAAACCTGCCCGAGAAGACCGATATCTCCGGGCACAGTATAGTCCTGTTCGGCTGACAGAACAATACTGATACCCCGCTCTGTACAAACAGGCGTATAAAGACCAATCACACTGCGAATTACAGAGACGATATCAACCTGCTCAGCAGAAATCTCAAAGGACCGGACATACTGCTGCAGGCTTGTGACAATGGTATTTGATCGTTTAACCGCTTCACGCATGGAAACCAGCAATCCATAATGCTCTTCGGCCAAGCCTTCAGTTTCAAGTTGTAACCGCTGCAGGCCCATGCCTATGGCATTAAGAGGATTTCTGATTTCATGGGCGATAGTGGCGGCTGCCCTGCCGAGTACCGCCTCTTCATGCTGTCGGGCCATATCCTGCTCATACTCCCGCGCTTCCTGAATTCGCAACCGTTCCGCATGATAAAGCCACCAGCTGGAAATTGCCCCGAAGATGATGAGAAATCCTATAAAAATAAAAAATTCTGTACGCATCTGTTGAATTCTTTTGGCAAAATGCCCTGCCCTCTGAGCCACAATCAACTCATTGTCACCTATCCGGATATAGGTTTCGGTGAGCTGAGTACCATTACGTTCCACCAGCTTCGCCAACTGCATTTCAGAATTATCCTCTATACTGCTGACAGGCACCATCCGTACAGACTCTATGCCGGGTAACTGCCCCAAATGGGTCAGCAGATTTTCAACCGACACGTTCGCCTGCACCTGCTCCATTGCTTCAGCAGCAAAACCCACAATAACACAGCCCTGTTTATTGTGACCGATGCCTGCATCATCAGTCATATACGCCAGAGAGTAAAGGTGCACATCTTCATGTTTCTGCAATCCGGCAGAAACACCGCAGGTCAGACCACGTCCCCAGTCTGCCGGGCCTGCAACAGGTAGGCTTCCATCGTCTGTAACAATGCGAATACCCGCGAGCCCTGCTTCTTTTGCAAACGCTTCGAGCTCTTCGGAACTAAAGGATTCAATGCTGTTCAGGTAAGAAACAAATCGGGCACTGTTACGCAAGAAATCGGTGATAACGAGTTCAAGTCCATCATTACTTATGATTGCATTGCGAATATTCAGCTCCACCGCCGCCGCAAGCACCTTGGAATGTTCACGCGAGTTTTTCCTGAACTGATCGGAAGCCTTCTGCACCTGATAAAAAAAATACCCGGCAACCAGTGCCACTATTGTGACACAGATTACCAGGTTTGTTCTCCACATGGGATTATGCCGCATGGCTGTATTTGTCCTTATTTCATGTAACCGGACGCTGATGAGTACTCAGAAGATATCAACGACACACAGATCCCTTCGAATCGCTATTCCGTTTGCGGAAAAGCCGTGACCGGACACCGGTTGGATCATTACAAGCAGCCATTCCGCAACCTCTCACAGCATCTGCACGAAAATAGTCGCCAACCGGATATGATGCTGTTCCCCAGATGCGTACATGATTGCCAGAAAACAGGCATGCCGGCAACATCTCTTGTCCGGTTGCTGAGATAAGCACCATATTCGCCGGTAGCAGCACAGTTACATCCCTGCTGCCGGAATATTCTGTATCGGAACCCAGCTGAACCGTCATAACCATATCCTGCCTGTTCAGCTGAAGAATTTGCCCATGCAGAAATTCCCGCTCAGTCGCGCGGCTGACGGTTACCATCAGAAACACAGAGCACATAATAACTAAGATCTTCATCGTCTCGTATCAATCTTTGACGACCAGTGAACGAATTGCTTCAAATATTTCCAGAGGTTCCCTGCTGTTTTCTTCGCTGATATCCTTTATTGTCATGGAACCGTCACACTTAAGCCCCATTGCATTCAGGCCTGCTACTATCATATCCTGATTCAAGCCGAGTTCTGTACACACTTCAGTTAAGCTCCGCTTACCAAAACCAGGCCGCGGAAGATCCGGGAAACTCTCTGCAGCAGATATAGCCTCTGTCCCCCCTTCCAGCTTAGTACTTATTGCGTCGAGTTTGGCGGGTTTAATAATCTCATAGAGTTGCTGTGGGGTCAAACTGTTATTCCTGGCAATATTTTTCAGGGTTTCCTTGCTGCTCTCTACCTGCAACCCTGCCGCCTTTATCAACTCAACCGCCTTATCGGCATCCAACTGCTCTTTTTTGGCAAAGAGCTGTAACGAAGAAAGCTCTGCATGACCGTATGGAGGTTCACCATATTTTTTAGAACCATCATCTTTTATCGATCCGCTAAAAGCAACAATGGTACTCATAGGAGGAACTTCATAGTACGTCCCCAATGCCACAAGAACTGTTACAAGAAGGGCTACATTAAAGGAACCTGTAAATATTTTCAGTTCCTTCGCTTTATTCTTCATATATGCCTTTATGGCAGGCCAGTTGAAAACAATATGGAGGACACTGGCAATAAGAAACAGGACACCTACTGTAACGTGCTGGTCTCCCCATTCAGTTTTGGTTAATCCCCAGAAGTGCCAGTCAGCCCAGTACGCAACCCGGCCTTCAGGCACGATATACAGAACTATTGAATTTAAAAGCAACAGAACAAGAGAGACCAACATGGTCATTGAAGTAATTTTGCGCATATTCATACAAATCTCCTCTGTAAAATAACAAAATGATTACACCTGTTTCATGATTCTCTGTCCTGTTACTACCAAAAACTATGCCAGAGGCGTTTGTCCCTGCATCAATATGTAATGATAAGATATTTCACCTTTTCTCTGGTAAAGATAATTGCGCCCATGCGACAAACACAGGCCAATGTTCGACAATTTTGTCGAACATTGGCGGTCTTCCTGCTAAGGAAATTAATGTGCATAGAGCATATCTCACGCTCTCTTGACATTGCTAAATCATATAAAAAATGGTAGTTGGAGGATTTGCCAGTTAACATTTTTATATTTTTTCTCTGCCAGCGCCCGAAATACGCCCGGGGTATTGACGAACAGCAGGAGGTTTTTGTGCTCTTACACCATCAGTTTATTGACGTTGCCAAACAACACTCCGAAAAACTCGCTCTTCACGATTTTTCCACCAATAAAAAAGTTACATATGACAAAGCCCTTATTGCATCGCTTATTCTAGCCGGAATATTCCGTAAACTTGAGCATGGTAATATCGGCCTCATGCTGCCAACCTCTGCTGGTTGCATTCTCTCCAAGGTTGCGATCCTCATGAGTGGCAGAATTCCGGTAATGATCAACTATTCAACCGGAGCAGAACAAAATGCTCGCTATGCTCAGAAAAAATGTGACTTCAAAACAATCATTACCTCCAAGGCCCTTCTTGAAAAGATTGAATGCCCATTTATTGACGGCATGATCTATATCGAAGACATTATGGAGAATATAACCGGCCTGCAGAAAGTACGGGCTGCACTCATCGCCAAACTGCCTGCACCAGTTATCAAAAAATTAGTATTTAATGGGCATGAAGACGCAAACAGCGCCATACTTTTCACCAGCGGCAGTGAAAAAGATCCTAAAGCTGTTCAGTTAACCCATAAAAACATCCACGCTAATGTTGTCTCCTGTACTGAGCGGTTTAAGTTTACCGAAGACGAGATTTTTCTCTCTACACTTCCCTACTTCCATGTCTTCGGACTGACCGTCAACATGTGGATTCCACTCTTTCACGGCAATACAATTCTTACCTATGCAAATCCGCTCGATTACAAAAAGGTTTGCACAATTGCCAGTGAGCATAAGCCAACGCTCATGGTCGGTACACCAAGCTTTTTCTGGGGCTATCTCAGGAAGTCTGAACCTGGAGATTTTGAGTCGTTACGAATCGCACTCTGCGGTGCAGATAAATGTCCGGATTCGCTGCGAGATTCGTTTATGGAGAAACATGGAATAACCCTGTATGAAGGATACGGTGCTACAGAATGCTCACCTGTAATCGCCGCAAACTGCCCCGAAGACAACCGCGCAGGCAGCGTTGGCAAACCCGTCTCAGGTGTGCAGGTGCGTATCGAAAATTATGAAACCGGCGAGGAGAGCGGTCCGGGCGAGGATGGCAGAATCCTGATCAAAGGTGATAATGTCATGAAAGGATATTTCAATGACTTTGAGCAGACCTCACTGCATATCCGCCGTGGCTGGTACGACACAGGAGATATGGGCAACATAGATGAAGACGGTTATCTCTGGCATGTTGGCCGGCTGAAACGATTTGTAAAAGTCGGCGGCGAAATGGTTTCCCTCGTAAAAATAGAAGATATCCTGGAAAGATTACTGCCGGACGATGCACACTGCTCTGTTGTTGAAATTCCTGATGCCATAAAAGGTGCGAGAATTGTAGCTGTCACCACTATTCAGCTCGACAACAAATCTGTTATGAAACAGATGGCTGAGCAACTCCCGGCCATTGCCATACCTAAGACCTTTCTGGTCTGGGAGAGTCTCCCGAAGATGGGCAGCGGTAAAGTCGACTTCAGGACAATTACAGAACTCGCCCGTCAGGAACTGGCCCGGAAGTAAATCCGGGCTAATACTACCTCCACGTATTTCCACCTTTTTACTGTACATCCAGAGATAAGATTTATATAAAAGATATGCAGGGTTGTTTCAAACTCTGCACAGTTAGGCAGAAAAACCATAACTTTCTGCTTCTGTTAGCCATCCAGATTCATTTTAAATGTAGTGGGGTTGCTTGTGTCTGAATCGTCTTTTCTCGTTCGTTCCATTTCCGGTCTATTCCCTTCACACAGTGGTAAAGTTAGCGGCGCAATTGGAGTATTGCTCTGTGGAAATATTCTCAGTCTTGGAACAATTGCCGCGTCGTTATTTTTTCCAGGGGCCACACTTACACTGGCCATTATCGCTGGATTTTTTTTCCTCACCACAATGGTACTCGGTCTCTGCTTTGGTAGTGCCATCAAACAGAATATGCAGGCCACTGTCGATGAGATAAGTGCTATCTTTGCAACAATGGAAAGTGGTTCAGTTGATCTCTCTGATCCTGATCTACATACCGGATCAGATCACACCCGTCATATCCGCAAAAAATATGGGGAATTCCTCACTTCCATGCGAAAGCTTGTTGATGATATGCGCAGGATTGGCATTGATATTGCCGTTGACGCTGCAAAAGTAGCTTCTTCTGTCACAGATACAGCCAACAAGACCTCTGAGCAACGTGAAATATCAAACATTGTTTCGACAGCAAGCGTCGAAGCGAGCAGTGCCATTGCCGAAGTATCAGAAGCCGCACAGTATGTTTCTGATAAAACGTCAGAAAACCTGAAAATGGCTCAGAACTCGTATCAGGAATTGGTGGAGGTAACAGATAAAACGCACCAGATAAACATCTCTGTCGAATCATTTCGCAGTACGGTCGAAGAGCTGGGCAAGAGCTCGCACTTTATCCTCCAGGCTGTATCCACCATTAATGACATCGCCGAGCAGACCAATCTGCTCTCCTTAAACGCCACCATTGAGGCGGCTCGTGCTGCAGAACATGGTAAAGGTTTTGCTGTTGTCGCAGAGGAGGTTCGTGACCTCGCCCGCCGCATCAAACCTGCAACGGAAGATATTACAGCCAATATCAACTCAATGATTGCAATCGTGGAAAAGACCCAGCAGGAGACTGCCGAAATCAGTCAATATGCCGCGGAATCGAACACTACGGTCAGCCTGGCTTCAGAAAATTTCAGTGCTATGATGAGTGACTTTGAAGATGCTAACGAACAGCTTATGAAGATCGCTGCCGCTATTGAGGAACTCTCCACCAACAACCATCAGGTCACTGAAAAAGTGGAAGGCATAAACGACCTCAGTCAGCAGATTGCTGAAGACATGCAATACTCTGAAACTTCAGTTCAGACGCTAAGCACCCAGACTGAGAAAATGTTGGAGATGGTTGCCAGCTTCAAGACCGGTGAAGGAACTTTCGATTCCATCATTTCCTGGGCGCAGAAAACCAGAGATCTTTTCCAGCACGACATTCAGGAACTTAAAAATTCGGGGGTAAATGTCTTTGACAGTAACTACCGAAAAATACCCGATACTAATCCGCAAAAATTTGAGACAGCATTCACAAGGGGATTTCAACAGCGGATTCAGACCTTAGGCGATACTTCAGTAAAACAGATCAATGGTGCTATTTATTGCCTTTCCATTGACCGTAACGGCTATCTGCCTGTTCATCATACTGCTTTTTCTCAAAAGATGACTGGCGATGCACGACGAGATCTGACAAACAGTCGCCACCAACGCATTTATCTGAATAACAGGACTGAAAAGCGACGCTGCTCGCACACCCAGCCTCTCTTGCTGCAAACGTACAAGCGCGATACCGGCGAAGTACTGAATGATCTCTCCCTGCCGATTTTTATAGATAACAGACATTGGGGAGCATTTATTGTCGGCTTTGAACCTGCTGCTCTTTTTAAGTGAGCACACTTCTCTCCTCCCGGAGGTATCAATCGTTCAAGCCCCGCAGAGCAACACAAGCAGAAAAACAAAAACCCCGTATCGATATCGATACGGGGTTTTTTCTGGCCGATTACGCTATTAGCACAACAATATTTGCCTCTCACATTATGAGGCAACATGTTTTCAACCGATGCTCTTACTTTGAGTAAGAACTCTTATCAGACATGCCCTTACGGGTTTCCGGATCAAGAAGCCCCTTTGCAGTTGCTTCTTTTTCCCATTCTTTCAGGAGAGTCGCCCGGAATGTCTCTTTTTCGGCAACCAGTTTATCAAGCGGTACACCCGCCAATGCCTGAGCTTTAGCTTTATCTGAGAAATCCGGAGCGATATAGTTCACAGCACCATACTTAGCAAGAACCTGAACCAGCTTCAAACGTGCAGTCTGGGCAGTCTCATTGGCTACAGCGAGAAGACGCAGAGTCTCTTCTGGAGCGTGGAAGAACGCACCGTGACTGGCGATCGAATAATCCCATTTCCACTGAGCATGACGAATATCCATTAGAATATCTTTCATCTCTTCTTCTGTTGCACCAAGCTCCCAGGCTTTACCAGCCTCGAGATGAGCTTTGGCGATGCTGTCCATAGCGATATCCATCAGCTGATCTTTACGTTCCAGCTTTCTGGTAATGACGCTCTTCAAGTCCTCTTCATCCTGATCATGGCATCCAAGGCAGACGGCATCAATATTTTCCATCGGGCTAGCGATATGATGGTCAGAAAAGCTAACATCTCCTTCGGTCTTACTCGGCATATGACAATCAGCACATGACACACCGCTCTTGGCATGAATACCCGTTGTATAGATCTCATAGCCAGGATGCTGCGCCTTCAGCATTGGAGCCTTACTTATTTTATGGGTCCAATCACTGAATTCAATATCGTCATAATATTTTTCCATGTCTTCCGCAGTAAGGCCATTATCCCATGGCAAAGTTACCACTTGAGCAACTTTCTTATTACCTTCTTTATCTGTCCAGTCAGTTGACTTGAAGTAATACTCGGAGTGACACTGGGCACAGGCAAGAGTCCTCATCGCTTCGCTATCGATATTCTTCGTATCTACGCCTATCGCTTCGAGACCGCGCTCAAGATACGGGCGTGAGATCGCAAGTTCTGCCGTCTGACTGCTATGACAGTCAGCACAACCGATGGAATTGGCCATTTCATTTCCATACTTGGCCCATTTGCCGGTAAAATATTCAAGCTCCCCCTGCTCTTCAATAATTCGAGGAACATCTGGTGATTTACATGTCCAACAGGCGGTCGGCATCGGGCCGTCGCTTGGTCCTGCAGGAGCGCCTGTCCGCAGTGAGTTTATATTCGACTGAACTGCGTAGAAGTGACCGCGAGGTGCGTTGTAATCTTTGGCGAAACCATATCCTGCCCAGAGTACGGAAAGCTGAGGCTTATTCTCAAGCATGTCGGTGATAGTATCATTCTCCGAGGTCTGCTTCCAGGAATTGAACTGCAGGGGATACTTCTCCTGCCATTTCTCATTCCGACTCTCAACACCCTTTTCACTCACTCCGCCTTTTTCGGACTGACCGATTCCGGGGGTACTGAGAGCAAGCACTGTACTAACTGCGATCAGGGAACCAGCAAGCAGCAAATGTGGTCTCTTCATAACATCTCCTTTTAAATAATATTACATGTGATAAAGACGATCTTTATCAAACTGTTCCTCCATCCCCCGGAAGAGCAGCCACGATTACCTTCCGAACCAGCATGAACTGCCCGGCAGTACATACAATTCAGTCCCAACATATAGGATTACTTCTTCATAGCAAACTCTATACCTGTTTAATAATCCTGATATTTCAGAGCGTTGAACTACTTCGCTGAAAACACGTTACCATTCAGTTACATGACGCCAATCCTCGCCGTTACCAAATGGTAACAAAGAGGGTCAGCACCATATATCTCTTGAGGTTCTTAAATATCATTATGAAAAAGTATACATTCTGGTCATCAGTAAAACAAGTATGACTCAAGTAACGAATTTCGAAAGGAGAGGGAATCAAACGATCAGGAGTTTACAGGCACATCAACGAGTACCCGGAGTCACCGGGACCGAGTACTCGTTGATGCACAAGGAGAGGAGAAAGAGAGTAATGTCCGTTGGAAATTAATGTTTCCAGTTGGTAACATTTCGGTAGAGAGACTGAACCTACCTAAACAGCATATTGATTCTGAGGTTAAAGAACCGACTGCAGTATCAGAAAGGGACGAGGCAGAGCACGTACTACTGGCTGGACAGGGCGTTTATACGAACATTTGACACAAATAGAGTCATTTTAACTCCCCTCATCCACATCCCGATACATACATCACCCTGGTATATATTAAAATTCCGGGGTGTTAAGGTCGAATTACAGCGCTGCTCTATAGATCTCTTTTACGTCTTCATCTTTAGGCAGACGCGGATTAGTCAATCCGCAAGCGTCCTTCTGAGCATTACCAGTCATCGTGTCGATATCATCTGCACTGACCTCTTTACCATATCGCTTACCCAGCTCAATCAGACCTGCAGGAATGCCGATATCGGTGGAAAGTTTCTGAATGGCGGAAATAGCAAGCTCAGCTGCAGCTCTTGGAGAAAGACCCTCTGTTTTCTCTCCCATCAGTTCAGCAATCTTAACGAACCGGTCCATTTTAGCGATGAGGTTGAATTTACAGACATGCGGCAGCAAAATAGCATTACACTCACCATGTGGCAGATCATAGAAACCACCCAGCTGATGAGCCATAGCATGTACATGCCCAAGGCTGGCATTATTGAATGCCATACCGGCAAGATACTGTGCAAAACACATACCTTCGCGGGCATTGATATCCTGGCCATTTGCAACTGCAGGACGAAGGTGTTTTGCTATAAGTTCAATGGCTTTCTCCGCCGCAGAGTCAGTCATAGGATTAGCGATAGTTGAGACATACGCTTCAACAGCATGGGTCAGAGCATCCATACCGGTAGCAGCAGTAAGTGCTGGTGGCATTCCCATCATAAGGATAGGATCATCAATAGCCACACCCGGAGTTACACGCCAGTCAACAATTGCCATCTTCACCTTTCTGCTGGTATCGGTGATGATGCAGAAGCGAGTCATCTCAGAAGCTGTACCAGCAGTTGTATTCACTGCTACATACGGAGGCATCGGATTCTTTGACTGATCAACACCTTCATAATCGTGTATAGTTCCACCATTAGCAATAACAAGACCAATACCTTTTCCGCAATCATGAGCACTACCACCGCCAAGGGTAATGATGGAATCACAGCGATTCATCTTGTAGCTCTCAACGCCCTCATGAACATTTTTATCAGTCGGGTTCGGAATCGTTTCATCGTAGACAACATAACTCATGCCAACAGCATCAAGGCTGTCGCTTACCAGTTTGGTAATACCAGCTGCGGTTATACCTTTATCTGCAACGATTAAGGGTTTTTCACCACCAAGTGCCTTAATTTTTGCAGGAATTTCTTTACTAGCGCCAATTCCGATAAGAGTAACACTTGGAATAAAATACCCGTATACTTGCTCTTGTGTAGCCATAACTGTCCCGTCCTTTATTTAAGTTTAGAGTGGTTACGTCTGTCTACTACTTGCTTTTGGTTTACTACAGGTTCATACACACATCTACTCTAGAGCAATCTGCGTGCCACATTGCATTAACACGCCATTACGGCGACTTAGCAAAACCTAGCGTGAATACACAGAGACCTTCTGTCTCTCATAACCTGCCAAATTGAATCAATGGAGGCACTGCTGACTTCCACTAACATGGCTAATATACTGATTAGATGCACATAATTGTTACCTACAGACAAAATGTGACATTTTGTCCCTGTCCATTCAGCCAACGGGTCATAATGTCACATCTCTTTTCCCACTCGAATCAGGAATAATATTACGAACGTTTCTTTTGGAGTTTTTTCCACTAAAAGCAGGAAAGCAGACCTCAACGCCTGACTTGCAAATGAAGCATGTTGTAGCGTATACTTATTCCATCGCATGTAACATACATTCACATCATCATTCCCAACTGTGACATATAGTGCATGCAATCACAGACTCTATGAGACATTTCCGATCATTGTTTGTTACATTTTGATAACATTAGGTTCTCACACCATAGGCTTAACTATTCGACGAGTCATATGTAGTGAAAACCTGTCACTAATTATTGTTTTCTTGCTATTACTACAGTAATTGCCCGAGTGAACTGTGAGACTAAACATCCTCCCATTCAGGTGTCTTAAATTTCTTTTTATCTGCCTCCTGGTTGAGCAAAAATCAGCGGGAGGCAGGCAATTCTGTAAGAATTGCAAAATTTAAAGAAAGTCAAACACACTATTTTCAATATTCTTAGCTGAAGGGGGGAAGCTATGAAATACTGTTATTGGAAAAAAACACGAGGAATATGCACTTTACTTCTTACAACAATTACGTTGTCTATATTCACACTCTCACCTTTTCTATCGAACACCTGTTCTGCTGAAACTGTATCGTATTCAGTGTCTCACACGTTTTCAATTGCTGACGTACAAGGTGGCTTTGACGGCACAACATATGGGGGAATAGAAGGTTCCATACATGACCCGGAAATAATCTGTGGCCTTAATGACGTTCCGTGCCCTGATTCTGTAGAACCGTTTACAGATACATCTGGAACAACATTATATCCGGTAGATAGTGAATTTGGATTTTACAATGCAGATTTTGTGGGTGCTGCACAAAAATTCAGGGACAATGATTACGCTGAGGGGTGGGTCGGAAACATCATCACCAATGGCGTCATCACAGGAATTGCCGTTTCAAATGCCCCGACAGACACATTTAAGGTCAAGGCTCCTATGGGCACCTGGTGTGCAGGCCTTGGCGGAAATATGGTCAAGTGCTCTACAGAACATTTCGCTGTGCTTGAACATATCAAAACTTGTTATGAAACAGTACCCTATCATTTTTACGACTTTACAAATAACAAACAGGGAGATCTCTACGATCCTGAAACAATAATTTTTGGAGATCCTCAAGTTATCGGCAGTTGTGCAAACGGTCAACTCGATAACTCCCTCTACATTGTTACCAATGGTGTTGTTGATGAAAGCTCACCTCTGCAAATGGATGATTACGGATTTCCTAATCTCATAGCAAATGAATCGTCTGTCCGGAAAGACATCGCCGTGGGCAGGGATTATTCAATCACAAAAAAAGATGACGGCAAGGTGCTATACCGTTTTGGCAGCATGATAAAGCGTCCGAACGATATTCGTCTATATGCAAGAATGCCCCTTCCGGACGAATGGAAGGCAAATCCGGAGACAAACTATTCAGTTTCACGAGCAGAGCTCCACGTTGATCATCTCATTACCAACAACCCAAACGATCAACTACGCCCTGAAGATATGGAAAACGAAGGAGCCACCGGCCGCAAACCCGGATACCAAATAGAAATAGACGGAACCTGGATATCAGACCGGGATTGTTATGAAGGCGATGGCGATTTTATCCCCGCAGGTACGATTTTTAAGCATCCGGCTTTTTCTGTCAGCACTGATGCCAACAGCCCTATTCCTTTCTCAGAAGATCTTCAGGAAGGCTATACCAATGCCTGGTACACAACAACAGACCGGGATCCATTTGAATCAGACCCCGTCACAAATATAGGCCCACGCTGGCGCCTGAAAGCAAATAAATTCGGTCAGGACCTCCCAGGTCTGGAGCTCCCCTCAGTCGAATGCATGCCAACTCCTTACACCTCTAAATTCAAAAAGTATGAGGTCGGAGAACTTACAACAACTATTATTAACTTGCTCAATGCTGAAGGTGAATCTCCGTTACTGCATAGCGATGGTTGGCGTGGTACCCTCGGGAATGGGGTGAATGTAATAGCCAGTGACGATGATGGTCAGCCTATTCCCGGTTTAACAGTGAATGGTCTGCCTATAACTGATGACTTTGATCTCGCTGTATATATCAAAGGAGACCGAAAACCTACCGCAGTTTATAGTGCTACACTCCTCATCGAATATGAAGGCCAGACAACAGATACCAGTCCGATCGTGGAGGACTTTGACTTTTCTATAGACAGCTTCAGAGCTCCAAAGAAAATATTTGAAGGCACCACCAAAAATATCAAGACGTATATCAGTAATTACGGCCCCGATGTTGCTAATGGTACTCTTGTCCTCAAGGCAGTTTTTTCTGATTGGGAGGAAATAATTGAAACAGATATAGGTGCTGTCGCCCCAGGAGAAACTGTAAAAATAGTTACCCCATGGACTGCGCCGGATGACACCGCATCAACTGTTAATTGGACAGCAACACTTTTTGCTGAAGGTGATACCGATCTCAGCAACAATGTTGCTACAGGTACCTCGCTGATCAGAGTTTCGAAATAACCACATCAAAATAGATCTATTTCATAGTTTTGCAGATGCCTCAAAGCCGGACCCGAGTACCTGCCGGGTCCGGCATAGTCTTACCTCAAAAGAGGACCAATATGTTGAAAACCATGTTTCTTTCTTTATCACTGTTCTCCATAGCAATTATCATAATCTGCCCAAGTCAAACAGCATGGAGCAAAGTCCCAAAACATCAGTATCATGCTGCACCTGAAACCAACAGGCTTGATGAAACACGGCCTGAAGACCTCGCCTGGTTTCAAGCTGCTGCTAACGGCAACACTCTGCTTATCGAGACTCTGCTGACACAAGGTAGCAACGTACACAGCCGTAACCAAGTTAAACAGACCGCTCTCATGCTGGCCGCCATGCATGGCCAGGTGAAAGCCGTTCAAATATTGCTGGAAAAAGGATCGGATCCCAACGCACAGGACCTTGAAGACAGGACCGCACTCATGCTAGCCACTCGCACTGGTTCATCTGAAATTATTAAGCTGCTAATTAATAGCGGTGCAGATGTACATCTCCGGGACAAACTTGGACGAGATGCTCTCTTTTATGCTGCAGGCTATGATAAAAAAGAAACTGTACAGGCGCTCATCAACAACAACAGTGCTATCAACACAGCCGATTCCTCCGGCCTGTCACCATTATTATATGCATTAGTGAACGGTAACAGTAATGTCGCTCTATTACTCATAGAAAACAATGCCCACCTGCATGCAAAGATACTCAGAAGTAATGAAACCGCACTTCTACTGGCTGCCCGATTCGGAGATATTGAAATAATCAGACGGATTATCAACAAAGGCGCCGATGTCAATGAAGCCAATAGTGGTATGGTGACCCCGATCATGGTTGCCTCGGCAGATGACCGTGTCGATATAGTGGCCTTTCTTATAACAAAAGGTGCAGATATAAACCGGCAAAGCACCACAGGCTGGACAGCCATTATTTATGCGATAAACAATAATAACCATCGCACTCTGGAATTACTGCTAAAAAATAACGCCGAGGTCAACCCCTCCAACATTCATAGCGTTAAACCACTTATTTTTGCAGCGAGTCGAGGGGATTATTCCGCTGTCCGGTTACTCATTGATTATGGTGCTGATGTTGACATCAAGAATAATGCCGGGATCACCCCTTTAATGGCGGCAGCTTCAAAAGCACAAAATGATATTCTTGCATACCTTCTCCATAATAAAGCTCAAAAAAGCATCGTTGATAAAAAAGGACGGTCGGCACTTGACTATGCAAAACAGCATAACAACACAAACACCCTAAGAATACTTCAGTAGTTTTAAGACAAAGGTGTGAACAGGACAGCACTCGGTTTTACACTTGCCACAAGAGTCCCAGGCAGAAAGCTGCTATCTTCGAAAAAAGGCTCGTCGCTCATAACAGTCGACGAGGCATGCACGTTCGTATCTGCAACTACTGCACTGCAACGGCGGGGGGCGGGTTCGTCTTTTGTAATTCCGGCAACAATATTGGTACCATACCTTTCAGAACCTGAAGCGGCAAAGCTGAAGTGAAGCTAAAGGAGTCAGCCGATCGACCTGTAACAAAAGCGGTCAATGTTCCAAAATGATGGTCTCCGATATAAAAGACAAAGGTAGCCGTCCGGTTAAGAACTCTGGAAGAAGTTCTGTATCCCGAGGAACTGGAAGCCACAATACGGTTGTCACCTGTTCCGGTCTTTCCACCAATCGGCATTAGTTGCCCGTCTTCGTAAATAAAGTTGCCGGACAGGCGCTTAGCAGTACCATCACTTACGACCTTCCCCATAGCCTCCTTCAGTACCTGAGCAACAGCCGGCTCCATCACCTGAACTGCTTCACCAGGAGGGTATTCGAGAATCGTTTCGTAGGGTGTCCCTTTAGCAAATTCCATTCTGGTAAAACGATATGTTGGCAGTCGTTTTCCGTCATTCTGGATGATACCTGTCAACTCAGCCAGTGCCGCCGGTCTGTCTCCGGAACTACCGAGCGCAGTAGCAAGTGACGGGACCAGGTGATTAAACGGATACCCCAAATTCTTCCAGCGTCGGTGAATATCTGAAAACGCGTCAATCTCAAGAACTGTTTTAATTCTGGAATCCCTGGCATTTTTCGCCCGTGTGCGCATCAACCAGTCATATACATCGCGTCGTATCCCTGCACTCTGCTGAATGGCATCACTAAGAGATTTTTCTCCCGGTTGTTGCAGATAATCAAGCAGCCACAATTCCACCGGATGCAGGGACGCAAGATATCCCATATCTTTCAGATTATACGCTCCGGGTCGATACTTCTCATACATCACAGAGAGTTTTTTATCGCTGAGCTCTTTAGCAGAAGCCCGCTCACGGATAAAATGAATGAAGGTTCCTTTATCTGCATCCGGGAAAAGATGTCGATGGACAATGGTAAGTCTCAAAGGTAACGGTTTCATACCGGCGAGAAGAGTCTCAAGCCGTTCTTCTGCATTTTTGCTCTTATACTTATTCCAGAAACGGGTGAGAAAAACTTTACTCTCCCGCTCAATAAATGTGCCAAGAACCGCCTCACGGCGTGGATCATTGTCATCCAGCAGAACCTGCCTGCTGTTTTCCCATTGCCCGGCACGAGTATAATTGACGATATCCTGCATGATTCTGATAAATGGCAGGTTAATAGAAAGCTGCAATGCTTCGGCAACAGTGACTATCCGGTGATTATCTTCTCTTCTGAAATTACCGAAAGTATGCACCCCGCCACCGGTAAAAAATCGCTCACCTGGATTTGCTGAATATGGACGTAACATTGCAGCCTCAAGCAACGGCCTGAGCTCAATACCTCTATTATTCAAGAGTTGCGAACATACCCAGTGAGTGAGAATATCCGGTTTTTCAAGAAGCATCTCCATCAACTCTGAAGCCGATTCCTTCGAGAGTTTGGTGTGCAATTCGGCAATGATTTCGAGATAGGTGGCAAGAGTTCGTAACTTAGCGGTAGAGCCCAGTTCGAGTTTGCTGCCCTCATTGATATTGAATGGTAATCCTGTAGTATCGGTCTGAATACGCACCATATTACCGGAAGGTGTGCGCTCATGCAGAGTAAAACTATAACTGATGTCATCAGTCTGATCCGCAGTCAACAGAGACTTTCCGATTAACCCCTTTTCCGCGGCAATAGCAGGGTCCTGAATATCTTTCAGATATTCGCCTACCTCATTTTGCACCTTGCGATCTAGGCTGGAGACAACTGTCAGATCCATCCGATCCAGTGCATACAGGGAGGTTCCAAAGAGAGGTGCAAGCCGGTTGCGTACTATACTCACACCTTTATCATTCTCGATATGAGGGACTGCCGGATTTTCTTTAAAATTCCTGAAAAAAAGAGGCTGAATCTGCGCAGCGCTGCTCAATTCCTCTGAGACAATACCATTTTGAGCCAGCAACCGGATATAACTATTTGCAATAATTGAGAGACTTTTACGACCATCGAAGAGATAGTGGGATGGCCGTCGGTGAGCAATCATCAGACTTATAACCTGCTTTAAGAGGCCAGCCTGTTGATCCAGAATTACAGGGGTTTGCGGACCGTCATAGTGCAACAGGCTATTCATCTCTTCAAAATCAGTACCGAACCAGACATACATACCATCTCCGACGCCGCTTACTTCACCTGTCCCGGGGGCCGCCGCGAGAGGAACTGAATTAATATATTCAAGAATAAGCTGCTTCCGGTATTCGCTGGTATCTTCACCGTTCCTATACGCTCTGACACTGGCAGACATCATCTGAACCAGCTTGTCTTTAGCAGAGGCAGTAATACCGTTATCAGAATGACGATATTTCTCGATCTGGGTAGCAAGCGTACTGCCTCCCATAGCGGGCATGTCGATATTGATAAGTTCACCTGCCTGCACCATCACTGCTTTACTGAAACGTCCCCAGTCAACAGCTGGATTCACCTTTGGATATTTCTCAGACAGCAGATCACGGTTCTCAATAAAAAGAAGCGCCTCTACGATCAGATCAGGGATATCTGCAAAATTCTTATATACCCTCTTAGGATTTATCATCCGGTACATCGGGATCTGAGCAGAATCAAGAATCTGCAATCCAGCCTGACTCTTTTCGCTATATGGGGTGTAAAAACCGAGCTGGGCGTAATTCCTCAGTTTACCGTTAAACTGCGCTTGCCTGGTGACAACAAGACCATTTTCTTTCAGCTTGGTCAGCATCGCAGGCATCCGTACATAACCTCTTCTGATATCAAAAGGGCCTTTTGTAGGAAACACAAGAGAGCTGCTCTCACCATCCTCGACATGGTACTGAAGATCAGATGCGTATTGGCTTAGAAATTTTGCCTGTAGAGTAGAAGTTTGCGATTCGTAATAACCAGCCGCCAACAGTGCCGAGGTGAGCACAAACAGCAGTAGGAGAAAATAAAACAAACATCCCCGGCCTTTGGATTTTACAGATTGCTTTCCCGGCGAAGATTTCTCTGAAGCAGGTTCCTGTACCTTACCGGCTGCGAAAG
This sequence comes from Desulfopila sp., assembly GCA_041582995.1. Classification (GTDB taxonomy): domain Bacteria; phylum Desulfobacterota; class Desulfobulbia; order Desulfobulbales; family Desulfocapsaceae; genus Desulfopila. Next base: position 21,423 of record JBFHGS010000069.1, read on the forward strand.
TTTGCTCAGGAACAATAGCAATTTCACCCGGTTGACGATGACGGCGATTTTCGGGTCGTGTCCGTACCTTACCGGAATTATGATGATTACGGTCTCCTCTGATTCCCGATTTCGGGGCAGAGCCTGGATCGATTGATATGTTATTCACGTGTGGATGGCTTCAGCGATGTTACATCAATGGGGTTTTGTTGAAATACTCATTTCAGGCAATAACTGGTACATTCCGGCAAAGTAACTACTCACGGGATACATAACCCCTTGATGCATTAAGCCTCAAACCTGTAACTGATTGCAGGTGCACCATATTGAGACAAACACGGTTTCTCGCAATTAAGTGAAGACTCCGACAGCCTATCTATGCAGGAAACCGCGATCGTTCAAAGATGGGGTGCCTGTGAGCAGTTACCCGGCAATCTGTTCAGCTGTTTCCACTGCCTTCAGTCTGCAGAAACATACCAAGAAGTATAACAAAATAGAGGGAAATTCACACGGCCTTGTTACAGATTTGAGAAGAAAAAA
>JBFHGS010000070.1:0-21602 GCA_041582995.1 Desulfopila sp.
CGGTGATCTTCTGTGCAGTCTTAGGACCTACCTTATCGAGTTGCAGCAGGATACGATTCCAACTGAGGTTATCCTGAGGGTTCACAAGCAGTCGCATAAATGCCAGCACATCTTTCATATGTGCCGACTCAGTCAGCTTCAGCCCGCCCCGCTTTTCGAAATCGATACCTTCTGAGTTCAACTCCATCTCAAGTTTATAGGAATGAAAGCCGGAGCGAAACAATACTGCGATCTCATCTACCGGCATACCGCTCTGACGAAGATCCCGTATTTTACGAACGATAAAACGAGCCTCATCCCGTTCATCCCGACCACCGTAAACATACGGCTTGCGGTTTCCTTCAATTCTGGAAAAGAGGGTTTTCGTATATTTTTCAGTAGCATTCTTGATAATATCGTTGGTCAACGACAAAATCGGCTGACTGGATCGATAGTTCTCTTCAAGTTTTACCACCCGGCAATCAGGAAACACTTTCGGGAAGCGCATGATATTGTAAAAATCGGCCCCGCGAAAAGAATAGATAGATTGCGAATCATCCCCCACCACCATTACGTTATTGTGGGTATAGGCTGCCAGTCTGACAATATCTGCCTGAATAAGATTTGTGTCCTGATACTCATCCACCATTATATGAGAGTAGCGGCGGGAAATGGTTTCTCGAACTTCAGTTGATTCCTCAAGCAAGCGCTTCCAGTTGACCAGCAGGTCATCATAATCCATCAAACCGTGATCATACTTGAAGTTATGATAATGCTCCTTGAGTTTCAGGATATCACCCAGAAAATCACTCATGTGGGCATACTGCTCGTAGACCAGATCTTCAAGTTTCAGTGATTTATTCACCGAACCACTGATCATATTGATGAGCGCACGTTTCGAGGGGAATTGTTTGCTCTTGCCGGTCAGACCAAGCGATGACTTCAGCAGATTAATGATACCTTCGGCGTCAGCTCTGTCTATTATAGTGAAACTCGAGCCAAAGCCGATCTGGGAGCCATATTTTCTGAGCAGCAGATTGGCAATGCCATGAAAGGTTCCACCCACAACCCGGCTGCAGGATTCATTGAGCAACTGCCCTGCCCGCCAGAGCATTTCCTGACTGGCTTTTCGGGTAAATGTCAGCAGAAGAATAGACTCCGGAGCGACACCGTTTTGCATAAGGTGCGCGACCCGGTAAACCAGGGTTCGTGTCTTTCCGCTGCCCGCACCGGCTATGACCAGCACAGGTCCGTCAATAGAGGTTACAGCAGCGTATTGCGATTCGTTCAGTTCGTCCAGATTGACACCTGCAAAGTGAGGCTGCTGGTGTCCTGGTAAAAATTCGTTATCCATGGCGGCACATTAACACAGCGGTAGTACACTGGCAACGTCAGTTGACAAAATGGACTGCGGCGGTATAGTAGCTTTCCAGAAGTTTGGAAGACATGAAAAAAGATAGTTTCCTTCCTTTACACACAACCCACCGGACATACTATGGCAACAGATATTTTTAAAGACATTTTTACCCCCGCGACCCTCCTGCAGCTGTTTCCCAAAAATCGTGCTGATGAATTTTTCGATGCGCTTTTCGGCGATGCCAGTGAAGGCTCTTACGACATAGAACTTGGTTATCGTGGAGCAGAGGGCAGCACTCTCGTCATGGACCTGCTGCTGCATGAACGTCCCGGCTGTTGCCTTGCATGCAATCTCACCCACGGATTGCCTCAGGTATTTTCCCGTCATCCAATTATCAATGTTGCAGGGCTTGTTAAAGATATTGATGCATTGCTTGGAGATGATATTAATTGCACGGACTGGTCACTTGGCCATACAGAACAGCGTGGCCGATCGCTGCATGTGATACCTGTCAAAATCATGCTTGACCGGAAGTAATTTTATCCCTTCAACCACTCCGGACATCACATAAAAAAAGCCGGATCCATATATGATATGGATCCGGCTTTTGTATTCTTTTTCAACCCTCATTAACACTGAAAATCACATGTATTCAAGAGGCGATTTGGTCGTAGCACATGATAGTATTAAAGAATCAGCAGCTTATGACTGGACTCCTGAAACCTGACGCCTCAACTTTCACAGCTCATATTGAGTTACAGTCAAATTTCCGGGAACCTTTATCATCTGATCAACTAACAGCCACCTGAGATCTGCCCATCGATTTCGCGTTGTACAGAATATCATCAGCTCTCTCAAGCCACTGGCGCAAATTCTCACCGTCCTTCAACTCGGCAAGACCGATGCTAACCCCCAACTTTGTCTGATCATCAGCACGAATGTCGAGTGCATTTACTGCAAAACAGAGCCGTTCCGCCAAATGCATTGCGTTGACCTGGTTGGTATCTTCCAGAATGGCCAGGAATTCATCTCCACCCATACGAACGAGCAGATCAGTAGACCGCACAGCTTTCCTGAAAACATCAGCAACTTCCTTTAAGGCTTCATCACCAGCCTGATGACCAAGGTTGTCATTGATCTGTTTGAACCTGTCAAGATCCATGGCAATCAAGGTAAGTGGACGCTTATACCGTCGGGCACTCTCTATCATCCCATGAATTCGCTCATCAAAAACTCTTCGATTATATAGACCTGTGAGTGGATCATTACTCGCACGCTCAAACAGTTCTTCATATTGAATTCCGCGCTGCAGCGAATCGGCCAGAATAAATAATGAGTCGTTGATAAGATCAACCTCATTTTCAGCAAGTCGCCGGCCTTCTTTTAAAATCAGCAATATTCCTGCTTCATCTGCAGTCTCAAAAACCCATTTGTGCGCATAATGACCGTCACGACAGGTGCTTTCACCGCTGGTAAATGACTCTTTGTGAATAAGTTTTTCTGCAAATGCAATTGCTTTGCGTCTGCTTGGGCCATGACCCGAACAAAAAAGGTGCTTTTTTCTATGGGTGGTGTTGCTGTAGCCTATAAGCTCGTGTTCAACCAGTGGCATCAACCACACAGAATATGCTTCAATCATACCGGTGATACTGAGTACCCCAGCCATACGACCATGCAACTGGTTCATAAGATCCAGACGTTGCGATTGCCGTTTGAGATGGTCAAGCTCAAATAAAACCCTATCCATCTCAACAAGCTTCTGCTGAGGCGAAGGTAATAGCGGTTCATTTAGTGAGGTAGTCATATACATTTTCCCTGAGACGCAAATTGCTGATTATTCGATTATGATTGAAATGTATCGGTTGATCCAGGCAAAAACTTTAATTTTTTTTTATCCGCGATCGCCTCAACAGAAAATACAGCTGAGATTTCAAGCTTCTACTTTCGGTAGTAACTCTGACGATTTCCACTGAATTATCAAATATTTTACGGTCTACACAAAAAAATAAACCATGCCAGAGACTGAAATCGTCCGGTCGCAAAATAACCTGGTCGCAAGACTCTTGTGCCATTACTCTCCTCAGCACTCTATACGATGAGTTGCAAGTTACTTCACAACAGAAAATCCGAATGTATATGGGTATTACTCTTCAGAGCAGAGGAACAGTTCTTTCTGAAAAAGTATTTCATGCGGCACATTTCCGCTTGGTCGGTATACATATCAACAACCCGATGGCGAAAAACTTGATTAACACCGAAGAAATGAAAATAGTTAAGAAAGCCAACACTTATCAGTTTTTTCAAATCAAAGAGGACTCTACATGCCTGCAGCAATGCCCTTTTTGACAACTTTTCTGACAACAACTGAGTAACGTTCCCAGCAATTTTGTATTTTCAGGCAATCAGGAAATATCTTTCCCAGCACAAAATTCTATAGTAATTCTCTCACGGGAAGGGTGCGACTCGTTGTCCCTGACAATGGTACGAACTGATGCCGTCCTGACATGGGCAACTTCGCTCTATATCTGGACACTCGCCACCCATGACAATATTAATCCAGGTATTTGTCCAATAATGAATCTCAAAGAAAAAATCGGCCAACTTCTTATAGTCGGCTTTGAAGGTGCTGCAGTAACCCATGGAAGCCCTGTTATCCATGACATCAAAGAATCCAACCTCGGGGGAGTCATTCTGTTTGACCGCTTTCTTGCAAAGCAACAACCGGCGAATAACATACTTTCGGCCAATCAGACGCTTCAACTCATAAATGATCTGCAGGATTGCGCTCAAGGAACGTTGCTGGTAGCTGTTGATCAGGAAGGCGGTAAGGTAAACAGATTTAAAAAAGAGCGGGGCTTTCCTCAGACTCCTGCTGCCGCAGAGTTGGGATGTACACTTGAAACGACAGAAACAGCTGCTGCTGCGGACTGTACCGCAAAGTTGCTCTCCGGGCTTGGCTTCAACCTCAATCTGGCCCCTGTCGTAGACCTGAACAGTTTTACCGAAAATCCTATTATCGGAAAATATCAACGCAGTTTTTCAAAAGATCCGCATACCGTTACCGAACATGCAGCAGCCTGGATTAGAGCCCATCGAAAACATAACATTTTAACCTGTCTGAAACACTTTCCCGGACATGGCAGCGCCCGCGAGGACTCACATCTGGGCTTTGTCGACATCAGCCGAACATGGCAGGAAGACGAACTCATCCCCTATCAACGGCTTATCAATGATGGAATGGTTGATACCGTAATGACTGGACATTTATTCAACCGTGTCTTAGATTCCAACTATCCTGCGACGTTGTCAGCTACGACTGTTTCCGGTCTTTTGAGAAAAGAAATGGGCTATACTGGACCGGTTATTTCAGATGACATGCAAATGCGGGCAATTACCAGCCGCTACGGCCTGGAGGAAGCGGTCTGTGTAGCCATAAATGCAGGAGTTGACCTCCTTGTTTTTGGTAACAATCTCGATTATGACCCGCAGATTGTCACTAAAGTAATCAATGCACTTATAGTCGCAGTTCAGCGCGGAACGGTTGCTGAAGAACAGATTGAAGCAGCGTGGCAACGCGTTCAGCTCCTCAAACAACCTCAGACAGCACACACGACATGAGCAAACAACAAACTCACTCTGTACTTTTCGGCTACCTCCTCTGGATTTTCGGTTTTCTCGGAATGCACAGGTTCTATTATGGCAGGCCGATATCAGGAACAATCTATTTCTTCACACTCGGCCTCTTTTTCATTGGCTGGATTGTTGATCTGTTTCTGATACCCGGCATGGACCGTGACGCGGACATTCGCTTTATTGACGGTGACGTTGATTACAATATCGCCTGGTTATTGCTTGCGTTCCTCGGAGTTTTCGGAATTCACAGGATGTACATGGGCAAGTGGCTCAGTGGTATTGTCTACCTTCTGACTCTTGGTATTTTCGGCATAGGAGTCATTTATGACCTCTGGACCTTAAATGACCAGATCAGCCTGCTGAACGGCAGAAAATCTGCTCGCTAAAGCACATTCTTCTCAGATCAGTCCCTATCAGCTTCAACCTCGTGCGGGGCTGAGGGCGAAAAAACAACGAACATATCAGGCATGTTCGTTGTTTAATATTGTAGGTGATTATGCCCCTGCACCACCAATAATGAAGATTATTGAAAGGTGAAAACAACTACGTAAACACAATCTTCATCGGAAGCACGAACCGGAAGCTGCACTACTCCTCCCGTGTCAATGTGGCATGAATCACATTAGACAATTCCCGCAATGACACAGGCTTCATACAATACGCATCGATACCTGCCTCAAGAGCCTCTTCTCTGGAAAGCTGATCAGAATACCCTGTGAAGAGAACAACCGGCAGCTCCTGACGAACCTGCTTAATTTCCCTACTCAATTCAACTCCGGTAAGTTCCGGCATCGTAAGATCAGTCAGCACAAGGTCAAAACCTGCGGGATCATCCATAAAAAGAGATAGAGCCGCAATGGGTGAAGTCCTTCCAATAACCTCATAGCCCAGGCTTTCCAGTAACTCTCCAGTTACCTGAACAACCTGCGCCTCATCATCAACAAGCAGAATTTTCGCCTGCCCGCGAAGAAAATCCGACAAATTCACTATCTGATCGATACGGGTCGGTTTTCGCGTTACCGGCAAAAAAATGTCAAAAGTTGTGCCTTTCCCTATTTCGCTCTGCAATTCAATTCTGCCACCCTGCCGACTGATGATACCATGCACCATGGCAAGCCCCATCCCGGTTCCACGACTTTTTTCCTTGGTAGTGAAATACGGTTCAAATATGCGCTCCTGCATCTCAGGTGGAATGCCGCAACCGGTATCTGTAACACTAAGTTGAAGCCATTCCTGACCGTCCTCATCCGTTGTGCCGGAAGCCAATGTCACTGTAAGCGTGCCATGCCCGCCTGCCATGGCATGCGCACTGTTTGTACAGAGGTTTATGAGTATCTGGTGAATCTGAACCGGATCAACCGAAATAATGCCGCACTGCTCATCAATGTGTTCCTTTATTACAATAGTGCTGGGCAGAGTAACCCTCATGAGTTTCATCACCTCTTTCACTATTGGGTGGACATACTGCAGACTCTCTTTCTGCTCGCTTGAACGTGAAAAGGTAAGAATCTGCTCGACAAGACTTTTAGCTCTTTTTGCCGCCCGGAGGATGCCACTCAGATACTCCAGAATCGATTCGTCCGGATCTTTCCCCTGCATCAATTTCAGTCGTATAATTTCTGAATAGCCCATAATGGGCGTCAGGACATTATTGAAATCATGGGCGATACCGCCGGCCAGAGTGCCTATTGCCTCCATTTTCTGGGTATGACGGAGCTGTTTTTCCAGTATGTTTTTATCAGTAACATCCCGGCCGATCACAACAATTGATATGACATTACCTGAATTGTCCTTTACCGGTGTTCCGGTCAGTTCGTAGACAAGTTCCTGCCCAGAGGAGGTCAGCATCTCATATTGTTGAACAGTCGACTGAACAGTCCCGCTGGCAATACTTTTAGCAACAGCACAGGATTTACAAGACTTATCTCTTCCGCACAGGAGTTGATGACAGGTCTTCCCCACAGGGTCCGGATGCAGTTCCCGCACCCTGTCATTAGCCCAAATCACTTTTTCATCTGGATCAAACAGACAAAGAAGACCTGGAAATCCATCAAGAATTGCTTGTTTTTCAGACTGACTGATATTCAGCGCATTCTTTATTTCGGTCAGTTCTGACAAATCAAGGATTGTGACAAGAATGTATTTGCGCTCACCTGTTTCAGCTGTGATCACAGCTTTTTTTAACACTACCGACTTCAGATCCCCCTCTGCGGTCTGAATCTCAGCTTCATGCGAGGTTACCCCCCCATACTCAAACAAACCGCTGTCGACAGTTCTTAACTGCTCTGAATTTCCAGGAGCTAACTGCAAATACGGATCGACACCTACATAGTGGGTTCGGTCACCGACCACCATTGTATAAAAGGCGTGGTTACCCGCCACGCATGATCCTTCACGGTTTATCAGAAAGCACGGTACCGGCATTGAATCCATGATTTCCTGGACTGAAAAACCGAGCGTGGAAAAATCTCCTGATACCTGACCTGAAACACATTCTTTATTCATAATTATCATGCAAAAAACATCTGTGGAAATAACACGTTGTGGCGTAACTATCGAAGAAAACAAGTCTATACAGAAAGATCAAGGTTTACAACTCCTTTATCAGATAATCGCGTACCTACCCCTTTTCCTTGACTCTTACATGAGGAACCAGTATTAATTACAGGTTACATACTGCACAATCCGGCAACGCCACCCGTAAAATCAAACGAAGTACACGATGATAATACCTAATACTACAGCCCAATCCCATCCGGAAAAGCCTGAAATCGAATACCCCTGCAAATGGGTATATAAAGTTATCGGCGAAGACACAAAAATATTAAGGGAACTCATACTCACAGCCTGTGCTCCAGCAGAGGTGGATATAGCCCATTCACACTCAAGTTCCAAGGGTAAATATCATAGTCTCAACGCTACCATCGAAGTCGAAAATGAGACCCAGCGCCTGCAGATCTATGACCTCCTGAAAACTCATCCGGCCGTCAAGGTCGTTCTCTAAAAGTTATTATGAGTAGCGAGACACCAGAAAAACAATCACAGCTCATTACCGCCCTGCGTGAAGGGGTAAGTGTTGTGCAGATGATATTATTTAAAGAAATACGCCACGAACTCGGCCAGAGATATTCCGATCGTGGTACAGCTTTTTGTTCCATGCTCTCCGGCGCGATTGTCAATGAGGTTTTCGGAACTCTCAATCCGGAAAAACGATTTGTCGCATTCCGCTCTGACAACAATGCCTTGATTGAACAGGAACTACTCGGTTTAAAGAATGCGTTCAACCAACTGTTGCCTGCACTTACCGATGCCCTGCGTATTCAATCTCTCTGTGACAGCCAGGAGGGGATAAACGGGACTCAGGTACTGAGTCGAGCTCACGAAATAGGGCTTCTGGTTGTTGAGCGGGAAGTCCCTATGCCGTCATCCTTTATGACACTCGTACGTGAACTTGGCGAACAGCATAACCTGATTATTGCCCCGGTACAGATTACTCCGGAAGAGGATCAGGAAATGGTTCACTGAGCATTTCAGGCATATGAGGGTGCAGATGCCGCGTTTCCTGCTAATAGCAGGTTACTGGCACTCCACCCTTACCTGCACCACCCCCCGCACAGCATTACAGAGAAAAACAGCTTCGGCACCATACACATCTTCCGGAAACAGCACCTTTTCCATTGCTCTATTCCCTTCCACCTCCAGGAGCTTTCTGCGCATTGTTCCAGCCAGCAGTCCGCAGGACACAGGTGGTGTCATATACCGTCCATCCCGGTATATGAATACATTTGTAATAGCTCCTTCTGTAACTTCTCCCTTGTCATTAACGAAGAGCAACTCAAACAACGTATTTTTACACGCCCGCTTATATTCAATATCATACAGTTCGCGTCGTGTTGTCTTGTGCATGTACCATGATTGATTAGAGTCAATAGTCCTTTCGGAAAAACACACCACAGGCAGGTCACTTTTAGTCATATTCGGTTTTTGAGGCAAACTGGTCATTTCAGGAAATACGCAAGGTTGTGAGGTAATTCCGAATACACCATCTTTAGAAAGGGTCAACCGCACCCTTTCCGGCCCTACCTTAGCTTCTATATACTCATGCAGCATTGCCAGAGCTTTTGTACGATCAAAAGCAAAATAATAATATTCTGCCGAGGCTTCCAGCCGCTCCAGATGTTCTTTCAGTAAAAAGTAACCACCACCTTTACTCCAGAGTAATGTTTCAAAGAGAACAAAATCCGGTACCGGGCTGGTCAGAAATTGCCCTTTGAGAAGACACTCGCGCCATTCCTCATGAGGATCCGAATCATAGGTGATACCTGACCCGATACCCATCTCCCCCACATCTCCCTTCAGCACAAGAGTCCTAATAGGAACATTAAAAACAGCTTCACCGGCCGGTGTTAAAAAACCAATGGCACCCGTATACACACCTCGTCTCCCCTTTTCGAGTTCTTCAATAATCTCCATAGTCCGGATTTTAGGTGCACCGGTAACGGAGCCGCATGGGAAAAGAGCTCTGAAAAGTGTCTGCAGAGAAACATCACTCATTCTACCAGACCCGGGAACACCATTAATAGTGGAAGTCATCTGCAGCAAACTCTCATAGGTCTCGACATCAAACAGCGACGTCACCCGCACTTCTCCACCGCCTGCTTCATGCACCACTCTGCCAAGGTCATTTCTCAGCAGATCTACGATCATCACATTTTCACTTCTGTTCTTTTGATCACTGTGCAGGAAAGCACGAGCCTGTGCATCTTCTTCAGGGTTTCGACCACGTTTCAACGTTCCTTTCATCGGCCTGACAACGAGCCCGTCCGTGTTTTTCCTGAAGAACAGCTCCGGAGAAAATGACATCACCCGCTCGTCTGCCCAACGAATATATGCTCCATATGCGACAGACTGGTTTCTACGCAGATCACGGTAGAGCGATTCAGCTGAACCCTGCAGTTTAAATAGAAGTTTTAAAGTATAATTCACCTGGTACGTATCCCCGGACCGGATGTACTCAAGTACAGACTCCAAGGCCTGCAGGTATTCTTCCTCTGTTACATTCGGTTGTATTCCTGATACCTTATACTCTCCATGCAGTTCAGTTGCCGGCAATTTGAAATCATGGTTTCCAGATGTATGATGAAATCTATGCGGTTCACCATATACACCAAGGTCAGCTACAACTCTTCCAACACTCTCCGGTCTATTGACTAGACCAGAAGAACCACCAAGCAGTAATGCACCAAACTCATAGCCAAACCAACCGGCTACATAATAACCGTTATCCAGCCACTTCTGTATCTCTTCTAAAAAAAGTTCCGGGTCGCTATCGATGCCACATTGTAGCCGTAATACCGGAGTCTGAAAAAGGTAGCTGACACCATCAGCCTCACCAGGTTTTGAAGTATCAAAAAAGGCAAATTGTTCAGTTTGTGCAAAGTGCGCCAATAGCTTATTTAACAGCATGTTTGAAACAGTATACATAAACATCTCCGGAAACCGCGTTTCCATCTTGGTACCACCAACATACCTATCAGCTGAAATTACAGCGAAAAAGGATAGATGGGGAAAACCGAGCAACCTAATTCATAGATTTTAGACCAATTCCTTTATTGCATGGTCAATATAAATACCATATAATATTGGGTCAGTTCGTATTAGATTGCTGCAACGATTTTAAGCGACTTTCGCGCTGGAAATACAGTACGATAGTTGTATGCAGCATCACGGACTTGAGAACCCGGACAACATCTACCACAATGTGAGTTTTGCTGGGCAGATGATGCATGCATTAAGGCTGTAGATAACATTGCTTTACCGGCTGTTGTCAATGGCTTTTTCGTGACTTGAGTAAAGACAAAGGAAAGCATCTCAACATGATATTGCACCTAGATACCAATAACCGGCAAGTCTGCCGTAAGAGGTATCAGTTTAGTGCGGCAACCCCACAGGCCGCGCACCAGGTTCAGGGGGGTTCACACTCAATCAACCGGTTTTCACAGCTCTGATAACCGGCAGATATCTAGTACAGCTTTTTGTGACATGAAAGTCACGCGTTTGTTTCTATGTATATAGAACATACACAACCAAGAGACATCTTAAAGGAGAACAGCAAATGTCCCGTAAAATGGTTACTATTGATGGCTGCCAGGCATGTACACATGTTGCCTATGCCACGAGTGAAATTATCACCATTTACCCAATTACACCATCCTCCCCCATGGCAGCAGATTCTGATGCCAAGGCTGCTGGTGGCCAGGAAAACATCTGGGGTTCAGTTCCAGTAGTTACCCAGATGCAGTCTGAGGCAGGTGTTGCCGGTGCGGTTCACGGATCACTTACTACCGGTGCTCTGTGTACCACCTTCACCGCGTCTCAGGGTCTTCTGCTGATGATCCCGAACATGTACAAAATAGCAGGCGAGCTTACCCCGACCGTCTTCCACGTTTCTGCACGTGCACTGGCATATCAGGGTCTTTCCATCTTCGGCGACCACAGTGACGTTTATGCTGCACGTCAGTGCGGATGGGCTATGCTCTGTGCTCAGAACGTCCAGGAATGTATGGACATGGCGCTTATCGCCACCCAGTCTTCTCTGAAGTCCAGAATTCCTTTCATGCACTTCTTTGACGGTTTCCGTACCTCCCATGAGGTTCAGAAGATTGAGGAACTGACTTACGAAGATATGCAGGCGATTGTTGACGAAGATCTCATCAACGCTCACCGTGCCCGCGCTCTTACCCCTGACTGTCCTTCTATCCGCGGTACCGCTCAGAACCCGGATGTTAACTTCACCGGCCGTGAGACTGTAAATAAGTACTACAATGCTACCCCTGCGATCGTTCAGGAGACCATGGACAGGCTCGCAGAGCGTACCGGTCGTCATTATAAACTGTTCGATTACTACGGTTCACCTGATGCAACTGACGTCATCGTTATCATGGGTTCCGGTGCCGAAACCGTTGCTGCTACCATCGACTATCTTGTAGCTCAGGGTGAGCAGGTCGGTATGGTAATCGTACGCCTGTACCGTCCATTCGACGCTCGCGCTATGGTTAACTCCCTGCCGAACACCGTTGAGCGCCTCACCGTTCTCGATCGTACCAAAGAGCCGGGCGCAATCGGCGAGCCACTGTACCTTGACGTTCGTGCAGCTATTGGTGAAGCAGCAGAAGCCAATCCAACCGCAATTCCACCGGTCATCTACTCCGGCCGTTACGGTCTCGGTTCCGCTGAATTTACCCCTGCAATGGTTAAAGCTGTATACGACAACATGACTGCTCTTTCTCCGAAGAACAAGTTCTGTGTCGGTCCAAACGATGACGTTACCTTCTCCAGCCTTACCTTTGACGAAGACTTCAACATCGAAGCTGATGACGTATTCCGCGCTCTGTTTTATGGTCTGGGTGCTGATGGTACTGTTGGTGCAAACAAGAACACCATCAAAATCATTGGTGCTGAAACCGAGAACTCTGCTCAGGGTTACTTCGTTTACGACTCCAAAAAATCAGGTTCTATCACCACTTCTCACGTACGTTTCGGCGACAACAAAATCGCCGCTCCATACCTGATCAACAAGGCTAACTTCATCGCCTGCCATAACTTCACTTTCCTCGACAGCTACGACATGCTTTGTAACCTCGAAGAAAATGGAACCTTCCTGCTGACCACCAGCTATGGCAAAGATGAGATCTGGGACAAAATGCCGGATCGTGTACAGCGCGACCTGATCAACAAGAAAGCCAAGTTTTACATCATTGATGCTATTGCGCTCGGCCAGGCTCTCGGCCTTGGTGCCCGTATCAACATGATCATGCAGACTGCATTCTTCATGATTTCCGGTATCCTCACTCCGGAAGATGCTGTCCGTGCTATCAAAACCGCTATCAAGAAAACTTATGGCAACAAAGGCGAGAAAGTAGTTCAGATGAACTATGACGCTGTTGACGCCGCAATCAAGAACATTGTTGAAGTTCCTGTTGCAAGCGCAGTTACAGGTCACGCACTGCCTCCTACCGTACCTGAGCATGCGACCGATTTCGTTAAGAAAGTAACTGCCAAAATCATCGAAGGAAAAGGCGATAAACTTAAAGTTTCCGAGCTCCCTGACGATGGTACCTGGCCGACCGCAACCACACAGTACGAGAAGCGTAACATCGCGGTTAACGTACCTAAATGGTTGTCCGAGAACTGTATCCAGTGTGGTCAGTGCTCTTTTGTCTGCCCTCATGCAGCAATCCGTACCAAAATTGTTCCTGAAGTTAAAGACGGCGTAGTAGCACTTGACGCTGTTGGCAAAAACTTCAAAGGTCAGAAATTCACCCTTCAGGTCTTCACTCAGGACTGTTGTGGTTGTACCCTCTGTGTAAGCGCATGTCCTGCCAAGACCAAGGCACTTGAGATGATGCCGAACACTGAGGAAGTTCGTATCGCTGAATCTTCAAAAGTTGATTATTTCCTCAGCCTGCCTGAGATTGATCCTGCATTGATCAGCCCGGGTACAGTAAAAGGCAGCCAGCTGCTTCGTCCTCTCTTCGAGTTCTCCGGCGCTTGCGCAGGTTGTGGTGAGACTCCGTACGTGAAGCTTGTTTCTCAGTTGTTTGGTGACAGAATGGTCGTGGCTAACGCTACCGGTTGTTCATCCATCTACGGCGGTAACCTGCCAACCACTCCATACTGTACCCGTACAGATGGACGCGGACCAGCCTGGGCCAACTCTCTGTTCGAGGATAACGCTGAGTTCGGTCTCGGTATGCGTTTCACCGCAGACAAACTCTGTAAGCAGAGTCTTGAACTGTTGCCTAAGCTCGTTGATGCCGGAGTTATCACCGCTGATCTTGCCGAAGCAATCAAAGCTGCTCCTCAGAAAACCCAGATGGATATTGAAGCACAGCGTACAAACGTTGCTGAGCTGAAAGCTGCCCTCAAAGGAAGCAACAATATCTTTGCCAAGCGATTGCTGCCTATCGCTGATTACCTCGTTAAAAAATCTGTATGGATTATTGGTGGTGACGGTTGGGCATACGATATCGGTTACGGCGGTCTTGATCACGTCCTTGCCTCCGGCGAGAACGTCAACGTACTCCTGCTTGACACCGAGGTATACTCAAACACCGGTGGTCAGATGTCCAAGTCCACTCCTCGTGCTGCTACCGCTCAGTTCGCTTTCGGTGGTAAGAAGTCTGCCAAGAAAGATATTGGTATGATCTTCTCTACCTACGGAAACGTATACGTAGCACACATCGCCATGGGTGCAAATCCTGCCCAGACCGCCAAGGCAATTGCTGAGGCTGAGGCATATGACGGACCGTCTCTGATCATTGCTTACTCACACTGCATTAACCATGGTATCAACATGGCTAACGGTCTTGAGCAGCAGAAGAAGGCTGTAACATGCGGACACTGGCCGCTGTATCGCTACAATCCGGATCTTGAAGCCGAGGGTAAAAACCCTCTGATTATCGATTCCAAAGAGCCTACCCTTAACTTCACTGATTACATCCTCAGCGAAAACCGTTACAAGGCTCTGAAGCGTATAAATCCAGCACAGGCTGATGAGCTCATTGCTCTTGCTGAAAAAGATGCGATGAAATCCTGGAAGTTCCTGAAAGGACGTCGCGACGCTCTTGAGCCAGAGAAGACTGAGGAATAATACATCCTCTTCTGACGTGTTGTCCTGTTCCCCGGCCGAACATACCGGGGGACAGGTACACATCGTTCAAGAATGCATAAAAAAAAGGGCAGTGGATATATATCCACTGCCCTTTTTTTGTGTTGAAAACTGACAGTCACCGGCAGGTTGCCATGACCTTCTCATCAGTTCATACTATTTTTTCTTCGGAGTCATTTCATCAATATCAGCTTTCAGCGCTTCATACTGACGCACTGCCTGAAGTACGGAGTCATCCTGCTCCTGCTTCATTTTCGAAACCTTTGCCTGAATCTTCTCTTCTTTAATTTTTAAACCGGGATCCTGAACGCCAAAAAGGCTTGATGCCAGATATCTGAATGAAAAGTGCATCAGTTCAATATCATCTTCCTTGATTTTGGCGAGCAACTCCTCATCGACAACGTACGTATCCAGAAAGGAACTCTCAAATATGAACCTTCGGAAAGTTGCCATGTCAGTTGACGCCATGAAGAACATGCGTTTTCCCTGCTCGGAAAGAGTCGCCTGATGTCCATGTGATTTACGACGCATGACAAGTCGCAACCATTCCCTATTCATTTCATCACGAAGGTCAACGCCCTGATCAGCACGCCAGTCCCTGACAGTCCACTCTGTATCTTCGTAGTGCCCTTTACAGTAATCCTCTTTCACAACAAAATAGAATTTATCATCGGCACCGCTCGTTTCAATCCCCTGGCCGTCTTTCTGGCCGGCCTCGTGAAAATCGGCCATGCCTACCGGATAATAACGGCAAGCCGAAGGGCGATCAGAATACACGGTACATCCCTCAGGAGTCACAAAAGGGCATTTATTATCCTCTTCGCGCATCTTGATCAGCACGCCGGGCATATCTGTATTTTCAAGATAGGTAGGAAGCGTGTACTGATGCAGGAATTCGTGGGCAGGAATGCCCAATCGCTTAGACAGGATAATAATATCATACGGGGTAAGCACAATCTTGATTCCACCGCAGCATGCAGTAAAACAACTTACACCTGGATGGCAACGAAACTTGATTTTGCTGTCCAGAGTAAGCTTCTGGGGCATAATATTGGAAGGGTTCTTCTCTTTACCAAAAAGGGTGGCCTCTTTGGCGAAATTCTGTTCATTACTCATTACATCACCTTATATTGAAAATGGTTAAACAGTCCCACTGAAATATCAAACCGTGCAGCAACTTTGCATAATAAACCGCTACCCATGATGTGTCAAACCCAATCCTTGTAATGTCTTGGAGCATATGACGCAACTCTACTGAGATACAAAATAAATAGCTTTACACAGTAGTCATTTAGGCTATGCTCCCATCTTTGCTCTTGCGGTTTTTTCTGAATATTCGTATATCAAAATGTCAATAAGCACTTCTTCCCATACGTTCTGTTCATTTGGAACTCTGTAGTTTTTCCCTAGAGGTCTAGTAATTTAATGAAGGTTTTCTTTCCACCTATCGATTTATCGTCCGCAAGTACTATTGTCTATCATGTTCCCGGCGGTCCGGCACTAACAGTAAACCTTGAAGGTGTTGAGGAATATATCGACCTCGAACTTGAAATGGGTCATGTATGTGACACCTCTGACATAGACGGAACCGTTCATTTTTTCCCTCGCGGTAACGCCTGAACCAATACAATCCGCCGCATATTTCCAGGCTGTTTTTGTAATCTTTTAACACTTTCTTAAGGATGGGTTACGTGCAGAGCCGCGCTTCTTCCTTTCAGCATCTCAACCTCCGCTGCGATGGTCATGTTCATACCCGACTTTGCAATCATGCCAGAGGTGAGATGGAAGAGTATGTGCGCTCTGCAATTGCATGTGGTTTAGACCAAATCATCTTTCTTGAACATCTTGAAGTCGGTATCGATTACATCGAAAGAACCTGGCTCAGTAATGAGGATTTTGATTATTATTTTACCGAGGGAGAGCGTCTTCGCCGGAAATATGTGGATCAAATCCGCGTTGGAACCGGAGTAGAACTCGGTTACAACAGTGAACACCGCACCGAAATAATCACTCAACTCAACAGCCGCCCCTGGGATAAGGTTGGCATATCCTGTCACTTTCTAAAACTGCCGGGCACCGACCATCACCTCAATCTTCTGAGTCGCAAACAACACAATATAGAAATTGCCCGACAATTCGGATTTGATGCAGTGCTTGAGATATATTTCGACACGTTACTCGAAGCTGTTCAGACGGTACCGGTAAGACCCGATACCGTGCTTTGCCATCTTGATGCAGCACTTCGCTTTGCAGAAGACCTCACATATAGTCCTGCCCACTACGTACAGATAAATAACATCCTGGCGGCGTTGAACGAAAAGGGAATGGGGCTTGAAATAAACACTTCAGGAATGGCAATTCGCGGGGAACCGTATCCAGCCCGACGAATACTGACCATGGCATTACAATACAACATCCCCCTGCTGCCAGGCTCTGATGCCCACCAACCTGAGGATATCGCCAGATACTTCTCATTACTTCCGGACTATGTCACTTCAGCAACTTGTGCATAGCCGCACCAAGTGATTTTGCGTTAAATGGTTTATGCAGTATGGCATTGACGCCAGCTTTTTTTGCGGCTTCATTGTCATTAGCCTCATTCTGAGTCGTGACCATTATTATCGGCAAAATATCCGCAGAATAACGCGCGCGAATTTTCTCTGTAAGCTGCACACCGGTTATTTCAGGCATGTTCAGATCAGTTAACACCATTAGTGGTTTTTCTGTTGCCAGCCATTCGAGTGCTGAAGCGGGAAATTCAAAAAGTACAGGCTCATACCCAAGTTCGTGCAGGGTTGCCTTATAGATGTTCAAAATCATGCGAGAGTCATCCACCGCAACGACTTTAGGTCGGCTTCCCTGATCTTCACCATTCTCAAACGCTGCAGCAAAAACCGTACGCCCCGTATCAACCAGTACTTTGTAATAATGATCCCTGATATCTTTGTGCGTGTGCGGCAAATAGACTAGTGCTAGCTCTTGAAACACTTCATCTTCAGAGAGATTCAGGAAGATATTATCAACCTGTGTATTCACAATGATCTTAACGATATGCTTTGCGTCTTCTCTCGGTCCACGCAGCAAATTACGGATTCCGATACCCAGAATATCCGAAAAGTTTCGGTCAATGGCTCTGGCCGCGGCAATACAGACGTGATCTTCTGGATCACTGAGACCAGCAGTAAGGGTATAAGCACCTTTTTTCAGTGGTAAAAGTGCAAGCGCCTCATAGGCAGCAAAACGTACATTAGGACTTTTCGGGAGCGTATCCAGAAGTTTCCGGATGGGAACTATAGCAGATTCATCACCGATATCACCTAAGACATTCAGAGTATGAATCAGAAAATCAGGATCATCACGGGTTAGGTTTTCGATCAGAAAAGGAACAGCTTTCGGTCCTATATTAACCAGTTCCTTCTTGGCAAAACTACGCATATGGGCATAATGCGATCGAAGGGTATCGTTTAATTTTTCAAGTGATACCTGATCCTGCACTTCGGCAAAAATAGACAAAATCATAAAATCGATTTCATTGTCCGTACCCATTCGCTCCGCCAGACGATGCATAGCCGATGGAGTGCCGAGCTGCCCGAGGGAATGTACTGCAGCTGTTATGAGCTCACGACTCGCGGAGTAGAGATAATCGGTCAGCATATTGATGGCTTCAGGATCACCAAGCTGACCTAAAGTTTCAATAATCAGGAGGATCTCTTCTTCATTATCTGAAACAGCGACAATTTCAAGCAAAGCTCCGGTCGCCTCAACATAACGTAACTCCCCTACAACTCTGATAAGTTCAGACTTGTCAGGAATCATATCAGATAATAAAAATTCGGGTAACTTTTCGGAATAAGCCAGCAGACTTGAAAGTAAAGTCTGCTTTATTACAGGCATAGTAGTTGCCACAGCAGTTTGCTGAGACAAAAGATACGTCAAAAGCGGGATAACAAAATCAACCTCTCCTCTCGACAACTCATAAATCATCCGATTTTGTGTTTTACTATCTACCTCGCCAATATGCGCCAGAACTAATCGCGCCTTAACGACATCTCCAGTCAGAGCATTAGCTCTAATTTCTTCAATCATATGCTGGAAATTTAATTCAGCCATAGATTAACCTCATATACGTATTTACGGCGGGGTGTCTTGCAGACTCATCGTTTCAACCTCTAATACTAACACAGAGAAAAAGAATTTGTCTATTGAAGGGTCAATATATTGAACAGCCGGACGACATTTCTGTATCGACTCACAATACTGAGTCGATACAGAAAAAACCATGAGATAACACAAGGTATTTACTCTTTTAACCAATCCGCTCCCATTCTGCGAATCACATTAAATCCACCAGGAAGCACAAAGGTTTTCGTATTTCCTACAGATGCAAGAAACAACTGTATTTCATATGATCGTGATCCAGCATTACAGAATATGATCAGCGTTTTATCTTCAGGTAGTTCAGCATACCTGTCACGAACCTGCTCGTAAGGTAAAGATGTCCAGATGTTAGCGCCTAACAATTCTACCAGAGGTTCAGCCTGCTTTGGATGGCGAACGTCAAGTACCTGCCAGTCTGGCTGAGTTGAAGGGTCATCCATCCAGTGATAGAATTCCGACATTCTGATCTGCCGCATTCGGCCGTCGCAAAGATTGTCCGCTACATATCCAGCTGCATTAATTGCATCAATAGCAGCTGAAAACGGTGGCGCATAGCACATCTCGATATTACAGAAATCCTCGATTGTCGCTCCCTGAGCCAAAGCGACCGCCGCAGCATCAAGCCGGGCAGAGAGAGCATCATTCATAGGTCCCACCCCTTCAAGCCCAAGCACTCTCCTGGTACGCCTGTCAAAGACAAGCTCAAAACACAGAATGTCCTGTCCCGGGAAAAAGTGAGCCCTGTCTGAAGGAGATGTAAGGGAAGTATCAGCATCGAATCCCTCGGCAAGAGCCGCTTCAAGACTCAACCCGACTGAACCGATTGAGATATCAAAGGCCTTCATGATAAAGCTTCCGACACCTCCCTTAAATACAGACGGAATTCCTGCCATGTTATCCGCTACAATCCGGCCTTCTTTGTTAGCAAGGCTGCCAAATGGTGCGCAAAACCGTTTGCCCGTAACCAGGTGCGGAATTTCCACACAATCACCTGCAGCATAGATATCAGGGTCTGAAGTCTGCATGCGGTCATTGACCACAATACCGCCATGAGCAGAGACATGCAGACCTGCTTCAACTGCTAATTGAGAACGAGGGCGTACACCCGCAGCCATTATAACCAGATCTGCTTCAAGCGTTCTTTTTCCGGTGCGCACTCCGGCCACACGCCCATCTTCACCAAGAATTTCTTCTGCACCTTCACCTAAAAAGATTTCAACATTATGTTCACGCAGATGTTTGGTGAGAATTGTAGCCATCGGCCAGCCAACCGCCTTAGGTAAAAGCTGATCCATATATTCGATTACAACCGTCTCAACTCCCCAAAGGTCAGTCAGGGCTTCAGCCATCTCTATTCCGATAGCCCCACCGCCGATGACGACAGCTTTACCTACCTGTCCTTTAGCAATCCGTTCTTTAATCGCAATCGCTTTGTGCAGATCGCTAATTGTAAAGACACCGTCAAGATCATTCCCGGGAATCGGCAATATAACTGGTTGACTACCTGTGGCCAGCATCAGCAGGTCATATTCGAGTGCGCCTGTTTCTCCGGTGCGCAAATCCTCAACCTGTACAGTTTTATGCTTCCTGTCTATAGCGAGTGCCCGGGTCGAGGTACGAGTTGTCACCCCTTTGGCCTTTTCAAAAAAGGACTCGTCACGCAGCATATGAAAACTTGTCGAGCGCAGTTCCTTTTCATCGGAAACATCACCCGATACATAATAAGGTATTCCGCAACCACCATATGAGATCAGACTATCCTGATCAACAATGGTCACATCCGCATTCGGCATCAGTCGTTTCACGCGTACAGCAGCCTTAGGGCCTGCTGCCACACCTCCTATAATTACTATTCGTTTACTCACTTCCGCCTCCGGCACGTTATATTAAATAGGTAGACGATTCTGTTCAGCACTTCTGCTTTCAGACATATGAACACCATCGATTGCAAAAGACAAGTCGATTTCATTGAAATATTTCATAGGAGTTATTTCATTTCTGCAGGCCTGCAATACATTCAAGACGCAACCGATGACGCTGATCAAAAAGATGTCGACCGGTCAGCCAGATAGCACTGATTACACCGAAACCGGTTCCTGCGGCAATCAACAAAAAGATCAGAATCTGGTATTTAACAGCTTCGACAGGTGGTGTTCCTCCCAAAATCTGTCCGGTCATCATACCGGGCAGACTGACAATACCTGCAGCAGCCATCGAATTTATTATAGGCATCATCCCCGTTCGCATACAGTCCCTGCGAATATCCGAACTTGCCTCCTGCCAACTCTGACCAAGCATCAACCGTTGCTCCACCACATTACGCAGGTCATACAACTGGCCAGTCAATTTATCAACAGCGAGCGAAATCCCCGTCATGGTATTGCCGAGCAGCATGCCGAGCAACGGGATCGCATATTGCGGGGTGTACCAGGGATCAACACGGATTACCACTGAAAGAGCCAGCACTGTAACAGAGAAAGAAGAGATAAACATCGCCCCGGTCCCAATCAAATACCCTGCAACACCACGAACCTGCCGCTGCTGTCGGGCTTTTACCTCACGCCCCGCAGCTGCGAGCATTACTAAAGACATCAGTACCACCAGCCAACCGTTGGCATTACCGAAAAGAAAACGTAACACAAGGCCGATAAGCAGTAGCTGGGCAATCATCCGGAAGCTGAAAAACACTATTTTTTTTTCGAGTCCGAGACTGAGCAGCATACTGGCTAATGCCAGGACAATAACCATAATCGAGGCTAAGGAGAGATCGAAAACGCTTAAGGAAATTACCTGCATATATTCTTC
>JBFHGS010000071.1:0-21029 GCA_041582995.1 Desulfopila sp.
ACAATATCCATTCAATGAGAAAGGGTGAGACTTGAGTAGAGGTGTGTCGCGGAGGAGTTGATAGGAAACAAACGATTTTATAGGTTGGTCAGTAACATTATAATAGTCACCCATCCGTAATTCTTTGATCTTCTGAGTGTTGCCGGGTAGCGGTACAGTGTCTAGCTCAAGGAGTTGTTTCATCCGGCTGTATTGTCTGGTTGCCAGGGCTGTTTCAATACGTGAAATCAGAAAGTACGGAGCTAAAGGGTTGGTTGGGGTTATGATGTTTTCAAGTTTTCTATATTCAAAATCAGCTAGAAACGGATCTCTGAATCGGGCTTCGAGAAAGGTGAGCAGGTACTTGGCAATTATACCGATATGTTCTTCCGGGTACTCCCTTTGCAACAGATAAAGTTGTTTGTAGGCCCCTTCGAAATCCTTATGACGCAACAGGGCTTCGCCGTAGGTGAGTGCCAGCATTTTCTGCTGAATGACATCCGGTGTTGATTTCAGTTGCTCAAGAATAAGAGGTTGCATGTCATCCCACAACTGCTGGTCGGCAAGATCGTAGATTTCAGGCGGAAGGAGCTGCAAGTTCTTTTCTAATCCCGGAGGAATCAGGGCAATAACCGGAAAGGGAGGAGGAGTGAATTCGAGTGGAACTGAAATGTTGATATCATCTTCATAATCCCGGATAAATCTCGTCCAGTCGTCAGCATACGGAGAACTGGTTAGAGGGTTGGTAAAATCAACTGGCTCGGGTTCAACCACGGTAAGCCCTTTGAGTCTTTCGGAAAGATCCTGATACGATTTGCTGTAACGGTTACCCAGCAGGACCTCAACGACGAGTTTGCCGTCCTGTGATGCTTCGACTTTGACGTTTTGTGGCGGATAACGGAAGAAGAAAGAAACAACAGTCTTTCCGGAACTGGTGTCTGGCAGAATCTTCACTATGCGATTGTCAGTTTCAAAAACCTGCATTTCAGTGGAAGGAATGGTTGCTTCGAGGATGATGTCGATTCGTTTATTGCTGGTTTTATGTGAAAAAGCAGGGAGTTTGTCGAAGGTGAAAAAAATCTGAACAATATCCTTACTATCTGCTTTGGCAAGTTTTACCAAAGCAGACTCTGCCATTGCCAGTTGGCAGGTCAGGCTGAATATGGGAATCAGTATGTAAAGAATATATCGTTTCATGTCATTGTATTGAAAGTCTGGGGTTTGAAATATCTTTGCAAAAAATATACCAGAATTGCATGGACTGTTTTGGCAGGACGGTAAGGGATATGTGACCGATTGTATGCGTGTATTACTTTTCACTTCACGGTACGAGTACGTGTCAAAATTATGACTTGCAATGAGTGCGGAAAAAATATTTGCACCGAAAATATGTATAGATGATGTGTTGCTTCTCTATCAACATGAGATCTATTCGTGTTTCAGGGAATTTTCAAACCATGACAATACTCAGTCGCACTCTGCCGTATTTTCGACTCTGTACTGTTACCTGTATCGGCGGACGTGAATAATCTGAGGGGGGGCGTGAAAACTGCAGGTTGGCTATAGTTGGTGACCAGGGGGCATTGGAAGTATGATATAGGTGAGGTTGCAATGGAACAACTTTTAGTGGATCAGGGGCGAAATAAAAGAGTAAAATTGATGTAAGATAAGAGACTCGCTTTTATTGACACTGAATGTGATTGCACCGAAATTGTTTAGGCTGACATCGGCGAAGAATTTTATCTCTGCTTACTGTATTGAAGGCTGAAATGCTCTTTATCGTAACTTCGGCAGCCTACGCTGAGGTGACGGATTATTTGTTGTTAATGCCTGACCTGTATGTGCTGCAGGCGTTTTGGAATGGGAGTTTTTTTTAAGAGAAGATTTGATTTTTGCTGATTTTTCCTGCTATTATTTTGCTGTAGAAACTATCGTGCATCATACAGAGTACTAGCCGTTTTATTCAAATTTAAACTACGGTTGTTGTGTTTCGCTAATGTTGCTTTAGTCCTGTTCGGAAGGGGAGAGCTGGCGGACATTTTATATTATTACAGGAGATTAGAATGGGAAAGAATGTGTTGTTGGTTGATGACTCTAGCACCATGCGGAAGATCATCGGCCGCTCTTTGCGACAGGCCGGAATTGATTTTGATAATATTTTCGAGGCAGGTGACGGACTTGAAGCTCTTGAGGTTTTGGAGAGAGAAAAAATAGATATCGTTTTGAGTGATATCAATATGCCGAATATGGATGGTATCTCGTTTTTACGTGAAAAAGCTGACCGCCCCGGTATTAAGGATATTCCGGTTCTGATGATTTCAACAGAGACCGGGGAAGATATTATAGGTGAAGCAAAATCCCTCGGGGCTGTCGGGGCAATAAAAAAGCCATTTACCCCGGATAAGGTCAACGAGGTCCTGGGACCACTTCTGTAACAGTTTGCTTAAGGATGATTCCATGGAACTTGATGAAAAGATCATCGAATCAGTAAAAGAGATATTTTCTTCGATGATCATGATGGACATAACGGTCTCTGATGAAAATCCCGGAGAAAGTACCCCGCTGACCGACAGTATCTCCGGAATTATCGGTCTCGCCGGGCTGCGAAAAGGCGTTATGGCAATACATCTGCCGAATAGCGTGGCGATGGCAATTACCGGTAGTTTTCTGGGAATGGAGGTGACTGAAATAGGTGAAGATGTGGAAGATGCAGTTGGAGAACTGGCCAACATGCTCGGTGGTAATGTCAAGACTATTTTGTCTGAAAAAGGACGTGACATTGAACTTTCCATGCCTTCGACAATTTCAGGTCATAAGTATGAGTTTCAGTCGACGAAGGAAGCGGAGCAGACCACGATTTCCTTTGTTTGCGATGCCGGTAAATTCATTGTAGAGCTGCAGCTGGAGAAGTAAACAGCTTGGCTTGAGAAAAAAAGACAGAGCCCATTTCCGGGCTCTGTCTTTTTTTGTACTACGGGAACTTTATGGAAGAGATAAAAGAAATAGATTTAGGCATTGAAATAATCAACGGCACAAAAGATGTCTTTTCCAGCATGCTTATGATGGAAATTGAAGGCCTGGATCTTTCAAATCAGCCGCGATCAAAGATTCCGTCGAATCTGACCAGCATGATCGGGCTTGGAGGCGGTATTCGCGGTTTGCTGGCTGTACATTGTCCAGCTGAGGTTGCGCAGTCCATAACCGGATCCTTTCTCGGAATGGAAGTTAAAGAGATTGACGAAGATGTTAAAGACGCTATTGGTGAGATAGCTAACATGGTTGCCGGTAATTTGAAAATAGCCTATGCCGATGCCGGGTTGAATATTGAATTGGCTATTCCGACCACGGTCATCGGGGATTCTTTTAGAATCAGCGGTATTGGAGGAGCCAGACGTCATAACGTCTCTTTTAAGATGGAAAGTGGAACGTTCTGGATTGAACTGCTATATGTCCTGAGTTGATTTCCCTCTAAAGAGTTGTAAACTTTTCTACTCTCAGAACCGATACTGTTTGATATCGACTGGGGCGTAGTCTTTTTTTGTATCCGCTGTCCACTTAACTTTTGTATGAGCTCAAAGAAACGAATAGATAAGATCCTTACCTCTGTGCATGATCAGGTGAAGGAGGAGATCGGAGTATTGCTGGGGGTGAAGATCTCTCTTGGCGGTGCTCGGAATACTCTTACGAGCAAGCAGGAATTTTTCGATAGTCTTGCTGGCAAGCAGATTCTTGCACGTATCGATCTGAGTGGCGAAATCGAAGGTAAGGGCTGCCTGGTTATAGGGATCAAGGATGCAATCCGGCTTGGCGGCACTCTCATTATGCTGCCCGATTCAGAACTCGAAGAGGTAGTCGGCCGGGAGGAGTACACTGACGAAACTGAGGATTCCTATGGCGAGATAGCGAATATCATTGCCGGCTCGTACACCAAAGTGTTCGAAGAGATGTACTCGAAGAGTTTCCGGTTTATTCGCAAAGAGCAGGAGATTCTTGTACCGGTAAAGATTGATGTCGCAAGTGATGAACCTGTTCCTGATCAACAGTATTACCAGGTCACATGTGCCATTACCATGGAAGGAAGGCAGATGGGTGAAATTCATATGCTCATGCCTGCAGAACCTTTTGGCCTTCAGTCTGAAGAGCTTTCTCAAAAAAAAGCAGAACCTCCTACTGCGGCAGAAGAATCTGAGGTGGAACCTGCTGCATCTGAACCTGCTGCAGAAGATGAGGTTGTCGCAGCAACTGCAGAACCGGTTAGTGATACTCCCCTTAAAAAAACGAAATTTGACCCGGTAAAGCACAGGAAGCGAATCGATAAGATGCTTGCTGCATGCTGCAAGAAACTCACCGAGGAAGTGTCTTCTCTGCTTGGCGAAAGTGTGAAGTTTTCAGAAGTTGAAAACAGCTACATCTCCAAAGAGGATCTCTTTTTTGAAGAGCTTGAAGGCAAGCAGGTCATGGCGGATATGGAGGTCAGTGGTGAACTTCAGGATAAAAGCTATCTGTTTCTCGGCTTAAAAGACTCCATCCGTTTAGGTGGTGTGCTGATTATGCTTCCGCCGAATGAGCTTGAAAATGTAGTGAGTGACGAAGAGTTCAGTGAAGATCTAAAGGATGCGTATGGGGAAGTCGCAAACATCGTTTCAGGAGTATACACTTCGGTTTTCGAAGAGCAGTATACGGAGAAAATCAGATTTGTAAAAAAGACTATTCAGCAGATCGTGCCGATGAAAGTGGATATTGATTCGGAAGATCCTGTTATGAATCAACAATATTACATGAGCGTTATGTCCATGTCGGTGGACGGCAATGCCCTTGGCAAGATGCGCATGATATTTCCGTCTGCAATGTTGAAAATTGCTCAGGCGGATGAGGAAGAGCATGCAGAGGAAGCTGCTGTTCAAGAAAATAACGAGGCTTCTGCGGTGCCTGTTGCGACCGCACCGACTGACAGTGAAGAAACTCAGGATGTTGAAAATGCTGATACTCCGTCTGTTCCCAGAAGAGCAGCTGGATTTGATCCGGTAAAGCATCGTAAACTGGTTGATAAGCTCCTGAAAGAGTGTGGGAAAACTATGCAGAAGGAAGTCAGTGCGCTGCTTGGTGCTGATATCCTTATTTCCGAGATGGAGAACCGCCTCATCACTAAGGAAGATTTCTTCTTTGATGTAGCCAATGGTAAGCAGGTAATGGCTAAGATGGATGTGGTAGGTGAGCTTGAAAATGAAAGTTACCTCTTCTTCACGCTAAAAGATGCAATCCACACTGGCGGCATATTGATTATGCTACCTCCCTCTGAGCTCGAATCAGCTGTTTCTGCAGAAGAGTTTAATGAAGACTCAGTAGATGCTTTTGGCGAGATAGCCAATATTATTGCAGGTGTTTACACAGCGATTTTTGAGAAACAGTACACTGAAAAGATAAGGTTCGTTAAAACCGACCTCAAGCAGGTTGTGCCCATGAAAGTTGATATAGAGTCGGATGAGCCTTGTCCGGATCTTGTTTACTACATGAGTTCAATGTTGCTCTCAATCAAAGGTGAGCGTCAAGGTAATATCAATCTTCTTTTGCCAGCAGCCATGCTGCAGCTTGACGAAGTGGCTCAGGAGGATGTAGTTGAGGAACGGCGGGCAGCTGGACTGGAAAAATCCGAGGTAAAGGTCAAGGACACGGCAGATGCCGGGGAAGGCGCACGGCAGGCAGATCGCCATGAACACGTACCTGTTGATATTCTCATTATAAGTGACGATGAGGTGGAGTCCACGCGATTAGCGACCTGCGCTGAGGAGAGCGGGTTCTCTATTCGCAAGGTGAGTTTCAAGGATAACATCAGGAGTGCGATCACAAGTGAGTTGAAAGCTGTGTATATTGTCATGCGGGAGGTTGATGAAAAAGCATTCGGAATGGCAATACGGGTGAGCTCTTCAAGCTCTCTGCCGCTTGTGGCTGCCGGCCCGGGTTGGACGCGCAGCAAAGTCATCAAGGCAGTGAAATATGGTGTGAATGATATTCTGCTCACACCGGCAACAACTGAGGATATTAAAGAAAATATTGAAAATAATCTGGTACAGATGGCTGCGTAGTCTGTATGCGCGTATTGCGCTTATCCGGCCGCTTTTCGGATTTTAATCCCGTCACCTGTAGAACCTTTCGTCAGCGTGTTGATTTTTGCATTTTGCAAGATTGATCCACTCACTGACACATTGCTCATGAATATGCAGTCAGGTGCACTGTAAAACAATATTCAGGATCTTTAAGTATTTGCGGAGCACTGGTGTCAGGTGTCTGTTTATTCTTCCCACAGATTATTCAGTTCTTTCTTTTTTATCTTTTCCAGAAGTGTTGTGCGTTTCAGGTTCAGCAGACGCGCTGCTTCCTTTTTGTTGCCGCCAGTAAGTTTCATTGCATGAACTATCAATTCGGTTTCAAAACTATTGATCAGCTCTCTGAAGTCTACTGGTCCCTCATGCCAGGGGATTGTCGAAACGGACTGATGACTGATTTCTGCAGATGATTCTTCATCTGCTTCATCACTATCGGTCTGTAGTGGTTCCATGTTCTCTTCTACCAGCTGACGCATATCAAGGAATTTTTCCGGAAGGTCATCAAATTCAACCCGTTTGCCACCATACAGAATTGACATGTGTTGAATAAGATTTTCCAGCTCTCTTACGTTGCCTCGCCATTCGAAATTTTCAAGGGCAATTGTGGCGGCTTTTGAGAAAACAAACGGTTCGCGGTTGCGTTTTTTTGTAAAAGATTGAATGAATTTTGTAATGAGAAGAGGGATGTCTTCACGGCGTTCTTTCAGCGGTGGAATATTCAGTGGAATGACACTTAAGCGGTAGTAAAGATCTTCACGGAATATCCCTTCGCTGACCAGTTGTTCGAGATCGCAGTGTGTGGCGGCGAGAACTCGTGTGTCGACCGGAATCGGCTTTAGAGCGCCAACCGGCTCAAACTCTTTTTCTTGCAGCACTCGAAGTAGTTTGGCCTGGAGTGACGGTTTCATGTCACCAATTTCATCAAGGAAAAGAGTGCCTCCGTCGGCATACTGGATTCTACCGATCTTGTTTGATAATGCACCGGTAAAAGCACCTTTGTTGTAGCCGAAAAGCTCACTTTCAAGAAGGTCATCAGGGATAGCGGCACAGTTTACGGCGACAAAATTCTTCGTTCCTCTGGCACTTTGGCTATGAATGGCCTTGGCGACCATCTCTTTACCTGTGCCCGACTCTCCTCGGATAAGTACAGTGGAGTCATCATCTTCAGCAACACGTGTAATCAGGTCAAAAAGCTTCTGCATCGGTGGACTGGAGCCGATCATGCCATGAAAATCAGAGTGATTCTGTCTTCTTGCTTTCTCTGTTTTAGGCTGCAGAGCAAGATGCTCGGTAGCACGGGTTAGGGCAAGACTTGTTTCTGCAGGCTCTATCGGGGTATGAATATACAGGAAGACATCCAGCGAGAGCATCTGTTGGATAAGTTCCCTGCGATCAGCTGGGATGAGCGGAAGAATGAGCAGGGCTGGATGGTCTTTCCGTAATCTACGCACAAGCTCAATACCCATTTCAAACCGTGCTGATGCTGTATCGACAATGAGAATGTCAGGGCAGCTGTCTTGTAAGTTCCTGTGGAGACTGGAAAGGTCCTCAGCTTGTCGAATGAGGGTTGTGAATTCCGACCCTATTTGTTCCGTCAGAGCACGGCTGTCAGGTGAGGGGCCTGCAGCGACAAGTATTGAAAGTGTTGATGACATAAATGCTATAATGAAAAGGCAAAAGGTGATTTGCGTTAAGAGGTTACTTCATGTTGGTCTGCATGAGATCTGCAAGTCTGCTCGAAGTTCGGCGCATGTACAGGCTCAATAGCCGTGCAACTTTCTGGATAACCTTAACCCCTAGTATCGGAGATCGTTCAGTCAGCAGATCAAAACCCTTGTCAGTAAGTGTAACCATGGTTGTCGGTTGTTTAGCGATGACTGTTGCTGATCTGGGTGATTTGTCAATGAGAGCCATTTCGCCGATAGAATTGCCTTTAGTCAGTCTTGCTATGACCACGCTCTGGCCGGCTTCTGTCTTTTTTATGACTTCAAGTAGGCCTTGAACCACAAATCCCATAAAGGTCCCTTTGTCACCTTCGACAAAAAGATATTCTCCCCTTCGCAGATGGACAAAGCTCATATGTTTGGAAAGTATGGTAAGTTCGTCCATGTTAAAACTGTCAAAAATAGGCAAATTAACCAAGAAATTTCTGGTGTCTTCTTCGGATTCAGAGAGAGTGATTGGTGTCATTTGCACGAATATTGAATATAAAATGGTAGCTGGCCCGGTGTCGTGTAATTGTCGTTGCCAGTGAAAAAGGAGGAGGACCTATAAAGCAGATAATACCCATCCGCACTCAATGCGGAATGTCTTCCATACCTCTTTGTGTCATTACTATCGCTTTTGTTCATCTGAAATGATCAGTTTAATTTCAATCTCGACAAAGTTTCCAAACGTTGATTGAGAAATGAATGCACGTTTCTGTAATTATGCCTGACGGAACCTTGGAGATTGTGATATGTTAGACAGTCGTGACTATTTTTTGACACATTTAACTCCTTCAACAATATCACATCGAAAGGGCAAATAACAACTGTGTTTTTACCGTATTTGTGAAACTATTCAACTTCTCTCATTCTCTGTCGCTTCTGTTGACCGAGACAGCGTTTTCCGGATGCTCAATATCAGTCAGTGGTTACCTGATCGATAGAGTACATCAGGTAATTGCATGGTATGAAAACGTATGAAAAAATATCCTCTATATATCTTGTTATGTACCGTTTGTATCTGTTTCTTCATTTGTTGTGTCAGCAGTGAGGCTGAAACTCTACGGGGAAAAGTTGTAAAGATAATAGATGGTGATTCAATCATGGTGAAAGAGGGGAAGCAAACACATGAGGTGAGGTTGTGGGGCATAGATTGTCCTGAATATGATCAGCCCTATGCTTCTTTCGCGCGAAAGCTCAGCACGAAAATGCTGAAAGGAAAGACAGTAAAGGTAGTGATAAAAGGGCATGACAGTTATGGTAGAGACGTGGCTGTCGTTTTTTATGATGAGCTTAATGTTAACGAGGAGCTCGTCAGGCAAGGTGCAGCATGGGTTTATGGTCGCTATTGCAGGGATTCCATTTGCCATAAATGGGAAAAGTATGAGCGTATTTCCAGGACTGAACGAGTTGGACTGTGGGCAGGAAAGCAGCCAGTTCCACCGTGGAAATGGCGTAGAAGCAAAAAATAAAGATGTCCTTTTGAGCGGGCGTGTATATGCCACCGGTGGTGAGGAAGAGTTGACACCTCTTCTACTGTTATTATAATCCGACTCGACTTTAGAGACATTGGTGATGGCGTTGCGCTAAGGTGCGGGCCTTATATGAATCATGTAGATAATTTCTGAGACGAAAACGAGGAAATATGAAAAGACTGGCTGGTTTTACTTCAACCATATTGGCTGGCTGTATTCTTTGTGTACCTTTTGTGGTATTTGGGGATAATGCAGGGGCAGATGCTTCTGTCAGTGACAATATAAAAAAATTAATAGAAACCAAAAGCTGCAGGGGTTGTAACCTTGAAGGTGGGAATTTGAACAGGCTCGAGCTTGCAGGAGCTGATCTGGAGGGTGCTAATTTGTCGAAAGCCAAATTGTATCTCACGAATCTTGCCGGAGCCAATCTTAAAAACAGCCGTCTTAGTGATGCAGGACTTGGAGGGGCTGATCTTGCCAATGCAGATCTGCGGGGAGCTGATCTTACCGGAGCTTCTCTAAACGGAGCGTATACTGCCGGGGCTCTTTTTGATACGTCTGCAGAGCAGCAGGAGAGTCGGGAAGTTGACACCGAAGAAGTTGCAGAGCTTGATACTTCTGCAGAAAAGAGCAAAGCTGAATCGAATGAAGTTGTTAAGGAACCTGCTGCCGGTAAAAAGCAAGTTGCAACTGTCAGTACAGATAGTCAAGAGCTTCCTCCTGATATATCAAATATGCCGGTTGTGAAAGGTGTTGATACAGAAACTCCTATGGTGAATACGCTCGGAAATACTCCTACTCCCAAAAAAGTACAACCCATAAAAGCAATTGAGGTGGATGAAGTTGTAACAGAACCTGTTTCGCATGTTGAAGCTGTCGTTCCGGCAACTGTAGAGAATGTCGCCTCGAGTGAAGGTAAGGAGGCTGCTGCCTCATCTACAGGTGCTGTTGAAGATCCAAGAACAAAAGCCATGGCAAGACTGCTTGAGAAAAAACGATGTTATGGCTGTGACCTTTCAGGGCTTGATTTTTCGGGTTCAAATCTAAGAGGTGTGGATCTCGAAAGAGCTGATCTTACCGGGTGTAATTTTTCCGGTGCGAATCTGCGCGATGGAAATTTTAAAGGTGCTCTTGTGCTGAATGCAAATTTTCGTGATACCGATTTGCGCGGTGCTGATTTTTATAAAGCCGATCTCTCAGGTACAGATCTTACCGGGGCAGTGGTAGATACTGCGATTTTTGAAGATTCCCAATTGTCAGGTGTAACCGGTATGAACCGGGGATTGATGCTGCAGGAAAAAGAGTAAAACTTAAACGGCGTGCGGGAGAAGGGCACGCCGGTACTCATTGCAGATGAGAATATGAGAGCAGCCAGTTGAAATGTGCTGGTCAGGATTGTTCAATAATATTGAGGGATTCAGTTACTCTGGTGTCCTCATCTCTGCTGGTGTCGCGCAAAATCAACTCAACTGCACTAACTGTATTCCGGAGTTTTATGATCTCTATTTCAAGGGTCTGGATAGTCTCGGCAGCACGATGTTCGGTTACATCCATCGCTTCTTCAATATCATGAGCGTTTCGCAATATCGTTTTTACATTGGCGATTTTCTCAATTCGAAGGAGAAGTTCATCAAAATTGATTGGTTTTTCTAGATAATCAGCAGCACCTTTTTTCATTGCAGCAACAGCGGAGTCTACAGAAGAATGCGCTGTAATGAGTACAACCTCCGTGGTCGGGGAGAGTTCCTTGGTGAGCTCAAGCACCTCAATTCCACCCATATCACCAGGCATAACAAGGTCTGTCAACACAACGTCGAATCTGTGTTGTTTCAGTAGTTGAGCCGCTTTATGACCATCTTCGGCTACCGTAACTGTATAATTCTCTGTTTTTAGGCGCTGGTGCAGAAGCCGCCGCATCACCGGGTCATCATCGACTACCAGAATGGAGAGACTTTCCATTACGGATCTCCTCTGTTAACTCTTTTGATAAAAGATAGAACGAAGGTGCCGTTTCGGGATAAAACGAGGGCACACTCCTGTCAGCGATTCGGTGGAACCTATAATGAGATAGCCATCATCAACGAGACTGTCAGCGATCTTATTGAAAAGTTTGGTCCGATCCTGCAGAGTGAAATAAATAGCAACATTGCGGCAGAAGATGATATCGAATTTCCCGAGCGAAGATAACGGTTGCATCAGATTGAATTTACGAAACTTGACCATCGCTCTGATTTCATCTTTTATTTTCCAGGAATCACCGAAGAGCGTGAAGTATTTCTGTAATACTGCTCTTTCTAAACCGCGCTCTATCTCAAACTTGTTGTACTTACCATAGCTTGCCTGAGCGATGGCATTGTCGGAAATATCAGTACCAAGAAGGGATATGTTGTATTTGGAAAGATCCCTGATCAGTTCCTTTATAACAATAGCAATTGAATACAATTCCTGTCCTGTTGAGGATGCGGCACTCCATATTTTCAGGTTTGTCTTCAGCATCGGACTTTTAGGAGTTCGGGCGTCAATGAGTTCTGGCAGGATTTTATGTTGCAATAACTCGAATGGCCCTTTATCACGAAAAAAGAGAGTCTCGTTGGTTGTGATTGCGTCAATTATCTCGCGCTCGAGTTTTTTGGAAGGATCTTGCTTTGCTTTCTGGTGTAACTCTCGATAGGAGCTGCAACCTGCACCTTCAGCAACAGAACTCAGGCGTGTCTCAAAAAGATATGATTTGCTCTGATCGAGATATATTCCCGAAATATCACGTATGTATAGAGCAATTGCTTTGAGTTCGTCGGGTGAGATTTTTATCATAATGGTACTGTTTCCGTATCATCAAAAAAGCCCGGCAAGCCGGAAAGGGATGATTATTTCAAACTTTTAAGTATTTCGTCTGCAATCTTGTTCAGCGGTGCGACAACATCGGCGTAACCACGTTCAACAGGGGCTTTGGGCATGCCATAAACAACGCAGGAAGATTCGTCCTGGGCAATAATGTGGGTCCCTTTGCTTTTTAATATTTCGAGGCCTTTGGTGCCATCAGAACCCATGCCTGTCATAATTACAGCTGTCGTCCTGCCGACATAATAGTCTCCGACAGAGCGAAAGAGATAATCTACTGACGGTTTGCAGGAATTCTCAGGAGGATCGTCAGTTATTTTGATAAGTCTGTTATAACCATCTGTAGCAGCAATAAGCTTCATCTGTTTTCCGCCGGGAGCAATGTAAACGACATTAGGGCAGAGAGGCTCTCTGTCTTCTGCTTCTTTAACCTGTAGTTTACACTTCTTGTCAAGGCTTGCTGCAAGAGACTTCGTGAATACCGGCGGCATATGCTGCACAATGAGAACGGGGACGTTTATGTCAGCAGGAAGGCGTGGAAGCATCTGGTTTAGGGCATTAGGCCCTCCTGTCGAGATACCGATAACGACTATTTCTGACTTTGTTTTCCGGGTTACTGCTGGCTTTTGTGCGGAAATCGTGACTGGGCGGGCAGAATCTCTTGGTCCTCCAAGCGTGGTTCTGGTAAGAGCGGACCGGGTTGGTGCGACGGGTACCCGTGTCTTAAAGAGGTTCTGAGTTACCCGGGACTTTGCATATGCTTCAATAATAGGTTGCAGAAGTCTTTTGATTTCTTGTTTTCCTTCAAGAATGCTCCTGCTGGCCTGTGGTTTCAGGATAAAGTCAAAGGCGCCGAGTTCCAGTGCTTTCATGGTCATGTCGCTGCCCTCTGCAGTCAACGTAGACAGCATGATTGCACCTGTCTTGAGATTTCTCCGTCGCATCTCAGCAAGAAGTTCAAGGCCGTTCATGACCGGCATCTCTATGTCGAGTGTTAAAAGATCAGGTTTGAGCGTTTCTATCTTGTCAAGGGCAATCTTGCCATTGTGGGCAACACCTGCAAGTTCAACTCCTGGAATTTCATTCACTATATCTGACACAGATTTGCGATAAACAATAGTATCATCTACAACGAGAACACGAAGCTTTTTTTGAGAAATCATCTGTCCTCTATTCGTCAATACTCAAAACTTTATCAATATCCAGAATGCCTATAAGATTGGACTGAGTCTTATATACTCCGGTAAAATAATCACCCTGAATACCTCTCATATTCGCCGGTGAAGCCTCGAGTTTCTTCATGTCAGCTTCAACCACATCGCCGATTTTTCGAACGAGCAATCCGACGTAACTGCCTGATGAGTTGACGATGATATTGCGTGGATCAAGACTTATGTCAGTTTCTCCAAGTCCTAATTTCTTGCCAAGATCAATAATGGTAACAATCTGTCCCCGCAGATTCAGGATGCCGAGGACATAATCGGGCGCTTGAGGCACCTTGGTCATCTTCATGAGCTTGTTGATTTCCTGCACTTTGAGTATATTCATGCCGCAAAGTGCATCGCCTATATAAAAGGTCGCTAACTCGACAATGTTCTTGCTGGTACTCTGTTGTGTTTCTCTAGCCATAACTGGTCTGTATCGTTTTGAAAAATATGATTAATTGTCAGTTTGACACCGACAATATTCTACCTTAGTGCATTTTCTTCATGTAATGATGCACTGAGGCCATCAGTCGTTCCTTGTCGAGTTTAATGTGGTATTCATCAACACCGACAGCCATTCCTTTGGCGACGTCTTCCTCTGCCGCTAGGGTTGTCAGGGCTATTACCGGTATCCCGGTGAAGCGTGGGTCACTTCGTATTGTTTTGGTCAGTTCGAATCCATTCATGTTGGGCATTTCAATATCAGTTATGACCATTGAGATGAGCTCCTTGTGCTGTTGCAGGAGTTCCCAGGCAATCTTCCCATCCTCGGCTTCAATAACGTCGTAGCCGGATTCGGTCATGTAACTTTTTACCTGATTTCGGAAAAAATTAGAGTCTTCAGCAAGAAGAATGGTCGGTGCGACGCCATCGTCATCTTCTCCGAGTTCATATTTTTCCATATTATGAAACCACTCAGGAAAGAGAGTCTGAACAAGCTCAAAAATATTCACCAGCATAGTCGTGTGGGTATCAATAATGGCAGATCCCATAATGCCGGTTTGTTTGAGGGTTACATCGTCAATATCAACTGAAATTTCAATTGCATCTATCGGGCCTATCGCAAGAAGACCGACATTTCGGTTGGCAACATTGAATACAATCACCAGCAGGTTGTCGATATCAGCCAGTGGCTGAACCATGGCGACATCGTCTACCCGTATGAGCGAAAGACTCCCCTCACGGTACTTCATGACACGTTTGCCACCAAGCTCCTCGATATCGCTGAGCTTGATTTTTTCGATTCGTTCTACCTGATTGAGAGGGACACCGAACTGCTCATATTCGGAACTACGGAAAATGAGTAGTGCCTGTTTGTCTTTTTGCGCTTTAATTGCTTCTTCAGCGGCAATGGCGACCTCAGCTGCGCGGTCAGACCCGTCCAGTGAAGTAAGATTGGCAATTCGTGCAAGGTTGCTTACGTCCAGAATCAGTGCTATACGCCCGTCACCCATAATGGTGGCTCCCGCATATCCTTTACATTGCTGGAGATGCCTGCCGAGAGGCTTGATGACTATCTCTTCTGAGTCCAGCAGGCGGTCAACAACCAGGCCGTATTTCATGGAGCCTGTGGAGACAACTACAATATTCAAGGCGCTGGAGGCTGAGTGCCGTCGGTCTATAACAGACCTGTTGGGTGCCTGTTGTTTTTTCTTTCGTTCTTCCCTGGCTTCAGTGCCAAAAAGAGGAGATTCCTTGCCTCGACGATCTGACATCTGTTCCCGTCGATCTTCTTTGAATTCTTCTTCGTTATTATCCCAATATGTTCTGTCGAGCCCTATTACATCAGAGAGTCGGATGAGCGGCAGCAGGTTTCCACGCAACCGGACAACTTCGGCGTCGCCCACGCGTTCGACCCGCTCTTTGACCTGATTGGCCGGGATGCGAAGCAACTCTTCCAGGTTAACCTGCGGGATGGCATAACGCTCGCCACCAGTCATGATGATCTGGCAGGGGATAATTGCCAAGGTGAGTGGGAGTTTGATGGAAATTGTGGTGCCGCGACCGACTTCAGAAGTTATGTCTACATGACCGCCAAGCTGGTCCAGGTTGGTCTTGACCACATCCATACCGACACCGCGACCTGAAACATCTGTCACTTTTGCAGCAGTTGAGAATCCTGGAAGAAAGATCAGGTTGATCTTTTCCTTCTCCGACATGAGCTTAATTTGTTCAGCTGTCAGTAGGCCTTTGTTGACTGCGCTTTCTGCCAGGGCTTCGCCGTCGAGTCCTTTTCCGTCATCACTTATTTCGATTACGACCTGACCCGCTTCATGATAGGCTTTCAGTACGACGAGTCCGCTATCGGATTTGCCGATCTTTCTTCTTGCCTCCGGCATTTCAATGCCGTGATCGACGGAGTTACGAACAAGGTGGGTGAGAGGGTCGTTTATTGCCTCGATGATGGTTTTGTCAAGTTCAACATCTTTACCAACAATGGTAATATCAATTTTCTTTTTAAGTTTTTTTGAGAGGTCTCTGACGACTCGTGGAAACTTGTTGAAGACATTGCCTATCGGTTGCATTCTGGTGAGCATTATCGCTTCCTGTAATTCAGAAGTGATAAGGTCTATTCGTTGACCGACTGTTTCAGCGTTACGAAAATCGTCGGTACCTATTGTTTGCAAAAGCTGGTTGCGACTTAACACCAGCTCTCCTGCCAGCGTCATCAGCGAGTCGAGAAGGCTGACGTTTACGCGAATTGTGGTTTCAGGCTTCAGCGCAGCTCTCTGAGGTGTATTGGCTGCTGCCATTGGCTGCGTGTCGACGACAGCAGGAGAGGCGGTCATGAGAGCCGGGGTTTCAGGCTCATACAGATCTTCTTCAGTTTCTTCTTGAAACTCCTCTTCAGCTTCCTCAGGTTGTTCTGGGTGTGGGTCGTATTCTGGCTCTGGAGGTGCGACTATCTCCGGTTCGGGCAGGAACTCTGGTTCTTCTTCAAGGTCTATTTCGAGCGGAGGTATTTCTGCAGCCGGTTTTTTCTCAGGTGCTGGAGGGGTTTCCCGGGGTGCATGTTGTTCCGGGAGTGGGGCCGTCTGAGCGAAAGTTCCATCGGCAATAGCGTTAAGCGGGTCAACATGAGACGTGATATCGACATCGTTACTATTTTGAACATCTTCGATCATACGCTGGAGTTGATCGGAGGCAAGCAGCAGCACGTTTATGATTTCGGGATTCGGAGTAAGCTTCTTGCTGCGAATCATACCGAGGACATTTTCTGAGGCATGAGAGAGTTCCTGAATGGCTGTAAGCCCCATGAACCCGGCACCACCTTTTATGGAATGCGCAGCACGAAAAACTTTATTGACCAGATCTTCATCTATGTTCGATCCGCTTTCTTCGATAGCGAGAAGGTCATTTTCAATATCTGCCAGATGCTCAAGAGACTCTTCTATAAAGCCCTGCAGTATTTCATCATCTTCAAATTGCATATGCTAACTCCCTACAATCAATATTAATGGCTGACAACTTATATAATTTATACATACCGTATGATGAATGTACAGGGCTTTTTGTGAAAGAAAGTGCACTTTGTGACACTTTTTCAGGTAAGATCGGGACGCTGGCACATATGTGCCGGGGCGCGTCCCTGGAAAAAATAGCGATTATGCGCTTTTTTTAATATCGAGAATGGTAATGTCGTAGGTAAGGTGATGACCGGCAAGAGGGTGATTGTAATCAACAGTCACTGAGTTTTCATGTACTTCAATGACTGTAGCCGGTACCTTATGATCTTCTCCTTCGCGGTTAACATTAAGGGAGAGAATCATGCCGGGTTTTGGTTGTATCTTACTCAGAAAATCTTTGTTATCTATGGTTTGAAGAAGATCCTTCTGCCTCGGGCCGTACCCTTCATCAGGAGTTACACGAATCTTCTGAGTTTGGCCTATTGTAAGACCGACAAGACCCTGTTCGACTGTAGGTGGCAATTCACTTGCACCTATTGTGAACTGCATAGGTTTCTCTTTCTCGACGCTCATGAAAATCGCGCCGTTATCAAGCTTTCCTATAAAAGAAATTGTTACAATGTCTTTGTTTTCAACTGTCGTCATCTGTGTATCACTCCTCATATGTAAAGTAATAAAAGTTCTATGTTTGCAGGTTTTTTCTGTACAAGTGTTCCTCGTGGCCGAAAACTGGCAGTTGAACAGATATCATCATTTTACGTTCAATATTTACCCACCGGTAAGTACGAAGCGTGATTCTGAGATAATGTTTTGTGTCAGCCCTAAAAAATGGACACGCCTGGTTAATCTTGCAGTAACTATTGACTTTTCGGATGGAAATGAAATCCAAATAGTCATTAAATAATCTAAAAGGCGCAATCTTACCTGTGAACGTACGTTTTCCGCAAGGTTTAAGCTTGAAATCGAAAAAACCCGTTCTAATGCTTGACAAAGAAGCACCATCTGCGTAATGTGCAAAGTTCCCTGAAATTGATGCAATTTGGCGTCAAGTCACGTGTTCATACAGCGTGAACGGCTCTAGCGATTTTCTCATAAAAGATGAAAAATGCGGGTGAACCGTAGCGCACATCATCTCGTGCCCGGAGGTTGCGTAAGGTATCTGTTGATGCAACAGATGCGTCGCTGCCCCTCTCTGAAAATACTCACATAGATTTTGCAAAAGGATGAGTAAAGTTATGTTGAACTTCGAAAAATCCGCTGATGGTCTGTTGCCAGCCATTGCGCAGGATCATGCAACCAGAGATGTTCTTATGCTTGCTTATATTAACGAGCAGGCGTGGAAGAAGACTCTGGAGACAGGAAAGGCTCATTACTGGAGTCGTTCCAGAAATACATTATGGCTTAAAGGTGAGTCTTCCGGGCATGTGCAGATAGTTCATGACATCCTGGTAGATTGCGATGCTGATACCGTGATTTTTCTCGTTGATCAACTTGGCGACGCGGCTTGCCATACAGGCCATCGGTCATGTTTTTACAGACGGGTGGCTGGAGAAGAGCTCA
Organism: Desulfopila sp.; assembly: GCA_041582995.1. Taxonomy (GTDB): domain Bacteria; phylum Desulfobacterota; class Desulfobulbia; order Desulfobulbales; family Desulfocapsaceae; genus Desulfopila. The sequence goes on from JBFHGS010000071.1 coordinate 18,275, forward strand.
TTGTTGAAGGGGAGAAACTGTTCGACCCGGAAAAAGTATACGGAAAGAAATAACCGGCATATGTAACCGGTTCAGTAATAGACGGAGATATGGAAATGACAATACTGAAACTTGGTCTTCCCAAGGGAAGCCTTGAAAACGCAACTATAGAACTTTTTGAAAAAGCGGGCTGGATGATCCAACCTGCGGCAAGAAACTATTTCCCTAAAATCGATGATAAAGAACTTGCCTGCTCTATCTGTCGCCCGCAGGAAATGTCCCGCTATGTTGAGAGTGGTATGCTGGATGCGGGTATTACCGGTAAAGACTGGACCATGGAGAATCAGTCGGACACGGTTCTGGTTGGCGATCTGGTGTACTCTAAAGTGAGCAGGAAACCAACTCGCTGGGTAATTGCTGTGGCCGGAGATTCTGAAATCAAGACACTTGAAGATCTTGAAGGTAAGAAGGTCTCCACTGAACTTGTGAACGTTACCCGTCGCTTTTTCGAAGAGAAAGGTATTAACGTTGAGATCGAATTCAGTTGGGGGGCAACAGAGGCAAAAGTTGTGTCGGGACTTGTTGATGCGGTTGTGGAAGTTACCGAAACAGAGAGCACAATTCGTGCCCATGGTCTTCGTATTATTTATGAATTGATGGAATCCAACACCCAGTTTCTCGCCAATAAAGAAGCATGGCAGGATCCCTGGAAAAGGGAAAAGATCGAGAATATTTTCATGCTGCTTAAGGGTGCTTTGAAAGCTGATCGTATCGTCGGCCTCAAAATGAATATAGCAGAGGAAAAACTCGAAGACATCGTCAATATTTTGCCAAGTCTGAACGCGCCGACAATTGCTAACCTGTATAACCAGAAATGGTTTTCAGTTGAAACTGTTGTCAGTGAAGATGTTGTACGGGATCTGATTCCGGCGCTTGTCAAAAAAGGTGCTGAAGGTATTATTGAGTATCCTTTGAACAAAGTGATTTGAAATTATCTGTTTACCCTTGGATCTCAACTTGAACAGGTGAGGGGGGAGGAGTGAAGAGTGGGGCGTGAACTGCATTCGTAGCAGGCAACTCGACAAATCACAGCATTCACTTTAATATTAAGTGGTTGCAACGTGTGTCATTGTGCGATCCTCATACTTGACGCGTAATACCTGACCATGCTTGCGAAGGAAGAGAGGTCATCAGATAAAGGTGTAATTATGGCCTGTTCACTGCAGGTGGACAGGCCATGTCGTTTGTTTTCGCTGGATGTATACCAGTAATTTAACCCCGGACGATATAGGTTTTGGGGGAAGAGGTTCTAATGAATTTTCATGATGTTGAGTTTCTGCTCAGTGTTCATAGTGATAAGCAGTTGCCGCCTGAAGAGTTGCCTGAAATAGCGTTTGCCGGTCGCTCTAATGTTGGTAAATCAAGTCTGATGAACACGCTTATAGGCCGAAAGGGCATGGTGAAAGTCAGTGGTCGACCGGGTAAAACACAGGGGTTGAATTATTTTCTGATCGACAATGGGCTTCATCTGGTCGATCTGCCTGGTTATGGTTTTGCCCGTGTTTCGAAAGATATGCAGAATGCCTGGCAGGGCCTGATTACCCGCTATCTGGAAACACGATCAACACTGAAATGTGTGGTTGTTATTCTCGATATTCGCCACGAGCCAAAACCTGCGGATACCCAGTTGCTGGTGTGGTTGGGGCAACAGAATATCCCCTTTTTGCCGGTCTACACCAAAGTAGACAAAATATCCGGAAATGAGCGGGCGAAAAATGCAAAGATGCTTGATGCCGGGCATGGTATAGCAGCAAGTAATCGAATACTTTTTTCTTCAAAAACCGGACAGGGACGTGAAGAACTGATTGCGGCTCTCAAGAAATTTTTGTAAGCAGTATTCATCTTGCAAATACAGCTTCAGAAGCATTTCTGAGGCTGGTAATCGGTTCAGAGATCTTTTAATCTCTTTGGAGAGGCGGATGAAATCGGTGGCGGATATTTCTGAATTGCCATGTTGGGTTATACGACAGTGCTCCAGTCGATGCGATTGTTTTGCGAGTAATAATGCAGGGCAGAATTGCTGGGAAATAGTCGGTGGGCGAGATTTTTGTTTGGCAGATATCTGCAGTGATTGTCTTGTATTTGTAGTAAAACAGAGAAACAATACGTTATCCGAAGGTGAATTGGGTAAAATCTATACTTCCCGTTGTAATACTTCTGTCACCGGCCAACATTCAACCTAATCTTTTTTGTAGTACCTTCCTGCTTCACGTTTCCACTTTTGTGCTTCCCCTGGGGTTTCAACCGATATTCAGCGCATTCCGTTAAGATCTTTCTCCGTCATGCTTTCATGTGAAAAAATAAAGTAAACTGGTACTATAGAAACCGGCAAGACTTTAAAATATATTCGTGTCGACGAGTCGGATAGCAGTGGTGCTATGATTTCTGTGACACATTTTCATCTGAGTTAAGGATTGTTCATGCAGGAATTATCAAAATCACAGAAAGCCCGTACCGCAATCAGGACCTTCAAAACAATAGCAGACGCTCTCACCTTGCAGGGCGTGTATACTCCATCAGGAAAGGCTGGTGAAAAACTGGCAGAAGCCCTGAAAATGCTGAGTCCCGAAATATATGGCTCAATGTCTGACTCACGTATCGTCGAGTTAAAAGGACTTGAGTATGTGATTGACCGGATGCCTCTGGGGATTGAGAAATGTACCAGGCTAATTCTTACTGCTCAGGAGGATTTTCAGGATACTTCTTTTGAAATGGT
>JBFHGS010000072.1:0-20887 GCA_041582995.1 Desulfopila sp.
CAAGATTACCACCTGATGGTGACGGTCGGATAAAGGCATTCGGGTCGACAGAGAGTTTCTCCATCCGGGTTTTATCACCGAGGATAGAGCCGCCACTGCGGGTGGAACTCGGATCAATGGCCAGGACCGCAACCTTATACCCCAGGGCGGTCAGCATGGTGCCGAAAGATTCAATAAAGGTACTTTTCCCAGCTCCGGGAACACCGGTAATGCCGAGTCGTATACCTTTACCTGTCTGTGGTAGTATACGATCGATGATCGTTCTGGCTGCTTCCTGATGCACAGGCAGTTTCGACTCGATCAGGGTTATTGTTCTGGCAAGCATCAGTCTGTTGCCGTTCAGTACTCCTTCAATGTATGCTTCAATATCAATCTGCATAAGGTTGTGTATAGCTGAAAATGTATCTCCCAGTTATGCCGGGGAGAAGGAAAGAGAAAAGGCACGTAGCAGTACGTGCCTTTTGATGTACTGCTGATTCAGAATGACAGGATCACAGTTAAAGTGTTACTGGATATACTTCTTCTCGATCAGCTGCAGCGTGCGGTCAGCTGAATCGGGAATCGGAGTTCCCGGTCCGAATACGGCCTTGATACCTCTCTCATACAGATAGTCGTAATCTCCTGGCGGGATTACGCCGCCGGCAACGACCATAATATCGTTGGCTCCGAGCTTTTTGAGTTCTTCAACCAACGCAGGTATAAGTGTTTTATGACCGGCAGCAAGGCTTGATGCACCAACGATGTGGACATCGTTTTCAACAGCCATTTTGGCAGCTTCTTCCGGAGTCTGGAACATCGGACTGATGTCTACATCAAAGCCGAGATCTGCATAGGAGCTGGCAATTACCTTAATACCGCGGTCATGACCATCCTGACCCATTTTGGTGACGAGAATTCTCGGGCGGCGTCCGGTTTTTTCCATGAAGACATCGGTACGTTTGCGAATTGCGTCAATAACATCTTTATTAGCTTCGCTGTATTCTGAGGCGTAAGCACCGGAGATGCAGCGGGTAGTTGCGGTAAATCGGCCGAATACGGATTCCATGGCGTCTGAAATTTCTCCAAGGGTTGCACGGGCGCGTACTGCAGGGAGGGCTGCAGCAAGCAGGTTGCCACCATTTTTCGCTGCGTCTTTAAGATCGGCCAGTGCCTTCTCGACTGCAGCGCTGTCACGGCTGGCTTTAATCTCAACCAGCCTGGCGACCTGTTCGTCACGTACGGTTGCGGGTACTTCACGTACCTCGAAGTCTATCTGCTCGTTTGGCAGCTTATACTTATTTACACCAACAATCACATCAAGACCCTGGTCAATGCGAGCCTGTTTGCGGGCAGCGGATTCTTCGATGCGCATCTTCGGCATGCCGGATTCGATAGCCTTGGCCATACCACCTAATTTTTCAACCTCATCAATAATCTTCTGTGCCTCTTCAACGATTGAATTGGTCAGTGACTCTATGTAGTATGAACCGCCAAGAGGATCGACTACCCGGCAAACCTCGGATTCTTCCTGAATAATGATCTGAGTGTTACGGGCAATACGTGCTGAGAAGTCAGTCGGCAGGCCGATTGCTTCGTCAAATGAGTTGGTATGCAGTGACTGGGTGCCTCCAAGAACTGCGGACATGGCCTCAAGGGTGGTACGAATCACATTATTATACGGATCCTGCTCGGTAAGACTCCAGCCGGAGGTCTGGCAATGGGTGCGCAGCATGGATGATTTCGGGTTCTTTGGATTGAACTGACTCATAAGTTTGAACCAGAGCAGCCGCGCTGCACGCAGCATGGCGATATCCATGAAGAAGTTCATGCCGATACCGAAAAAGAATGACAGCCGGGGAGCAAAAGTATCCACATCCATGCCGGATTTCAACGCTGCCTTAACATACTCGACACCGTCAGCAAGGGTGAAAGCGGTCTGCAGAACACTGTTGGCACCTGCTTCCATCATGTGGTATCCGCTGATACTGATAGTATTGTAGCGCGGCATGTTTGTTGAGCAGAACTCCATGATATCAGAAATAATCCGCATTGATGGCTCTGGCGGGTAGATATAGGTGTTTCTGGTCAGGTATTCTTTTAAGATGTCGTTCTGGATGGTACCCGAGAGCTGTTCATGTTTTACGCCCTGTTCCTCGGCAGCTACGATGTAACCGGCAAGAATAGGGATAACTGCTCCGTTCATGGTCATGGAGACAGACATCTGATCAAGCGGAATGCCGTCAAAAAGGATCTTCATGTCCTCAACGGAGTCGATGGCAACACCTGCCTTACCGATATCCCCGGAAACGCGCGGGTGATCGGAGTCATAACCGCGATGGGTAGCAAGGTCAAAGGCTACAGACAAGCCTTTCTGGCCGGCTGCGAGTGCTTTACGGTAAAAGTCATTGGATTCTTTGGCGGTGGAAAAACCGGCATACTGACGGATGGTCCAGGGCCGACCGGCATACATGGTGGCCATCGGGCCGCGAACGTATGGAGCCATACCCGGAATTGTGTTGGCAGTTTCGATTCCGTCAAGATCTTCCGCTGTGTATAACGGTTTGACGGTAATTCCTTCGGGCGTTTTCCAGTTCAGGGTATTGGGGGATTTTCCTTTCAGCAACTTGGTTGCCGTTTCTTCCCATTTAGCTTTATCGGGATGTACAGACATGATGTGCTCCTTATCTCTCCGGTATTTTCCGGTACTTGTTGCAATGGAAAGTCATAAGTCATCCCGAAACTGATGATGCTGGTGACGTGAGATCGGTAACGGACAGCAACAGTTTCAGCATGACAATATTTGCATGCGTGGTGAAGTCGGAACTTTTGTCGCTGAGTGAACTCGCTCCAAACAGTTATCGCAGACGTGTCGCGATGCTGTCACGGATATACTTGTGAGGCAATGGCGAACCACTCGGGCAAAAGTTCCATTTCAGCGATCAGTCACGCTGGCATAGTTCGACCAATACACCACCTGTTGCTTTCGGATGTAAAAAGGCGATTTTTGCTCCACCGGCACCTATTCTCGGTACCTGATCGATAAGCTGAATATTCTTTTCTTTCAGCTCGGCAAGTGCCTCTTCGATATTCTCTACTCGAAACGCAACATGTTGAAAACCCTGGCCCTTTTTCTCGATAAATTTTGCAACTGGGCCGTCCGGCGCTGTTGACTCAAGGAGTTCGACTTCGCTGTCACCAACTGGGAAAAATGCAGTCGTCACTTTCTGTTCCGCAACAGTTTCCGCACCCTCGAATTCAAGACCGAGAACATCGGACCAGAATGATTTCCCGGCATCGATAGAGTTGACTGCGATTCCAAGATGGTCAATTTTCAAAATTTTCATATTGCGCCTCCAAAAGAGTGTTCGGTGTTGTTGCCAGTGGGCAACCCAATCATTGCTTGTGTTTTGAAGAGCTGATGAACCGTGTTGGTACGTTGAATTCGGGCATATTCTTCCAAGTTTTCGTTATGGTTGCAATTGTATGTCCGGATATGAAATGCATTTTTTTACATTTTCATATATCTCAGGCGAAATTGTGTCCATTCCTCGACTTGACCTGAATAGTTGCCGTATGCAAAATACCCTTACTTTTTGTTGTGTGGATTCGCCATTCCGCGCCAAACCATCTCAAACATGACGTTGGCCTGTCCGGCCAGGCTGTCCTTTTTGCCACGAAGTATCCACATGAAAAAACTGCGCTGTACGAATCCCATCAGGAAATCGAGAAGAGTCCCTGCCCGAACATCATTGTTCAGGACGCCTTCCTTCTGTCCTTCCTGCAGTACAGTAATGAGGAGGTTCATCATCCTCCGTTGTTCAAATGTTTCGTCCGCCATCCAGGTTTTCATAGGCAGTGTCATGAAAACAATTCTACCCAGTCCTTCGTGACGTTCATAATAATCAAGCTGCAGCCAGAAGACCTTGCGCAGCTTTTCTTTCAGATCTTCGATACCCTGAAGGTGATCGACGATCCTGTCGGTCAGTTTTCCCATCCATATGTCTACAAAGGCAAAGACCAGTCTTTCTTTGCTTTCGTAGTGTTTATAGATGGTAGTAAAGCTGACACCGGCTTTTTCCGCTATATCTCGGATAGAAGCCTTATGGAAATCGGAGTGTGAAAAAACCTCCAGTACAGCCTTTTCCAGTCTTCTTTGGATGTCAGGGTTGAGTTCTTCTGCCATTGTTGCTGCCGTCCTTTTTCTTTAATTTGCCTTGTGCTGCAAGATTTCTGTCGGAGTACGATACTCCGGCAGAATGACTGCCACTCATCTTGCGACCTGAGGCGTGTGGAAAGAAATTCTGTTGCTTTAACGTGCTGATTCTGTGACCAATCCCGCAGAGTACATCGTGTAAGACCTTAATATAAGGCAAAGTTCTCCCTGCTTGTAATGCATATGTTTTTGGTCTGCAAGAAAAAAGAACGATCATCAGTAGAGCTAAAGCCGCAGAAAACTATGATTTCAACCTCCAAAAAGTGAAAGCAGAACACCAGCGGAAACAGCGGAGCCGATAACTCCGGCAACGTTGGGTCCCATGGCATGCATCAATAGAAAATTTGATGGATCTTCTTTTTGTCCTACAACCTGAGAAACCCTTGCAGCCATTGGTACAGCGGATACACCAGCAGAGCCGATAAGGGGATTGATCTCCACATCCATAACCTTGTTCATTATTTTGGCGATAATCACACCAGAGGCAGTGCCTATAGCGAAGGCTAATATACCAAGACCAAGGATGACCAGCGTTTCAACTCTCAGGAAACCTTCGGCCGTTGCTGTTGCACCGACTGTGACACCGAGAAAGATGGTGATGATGTTGATCATTGCATTTTTAGCTGTATCTTCGAGCCTGCTGACAACACCACACTCGCGGAACAGGTTGCCGAGCATCAGCATTCCAATCAGAGTTGCTGCTGCCGGAACAATGAGAGATACAATTATGGTGACGATAATAGGGAAGAGGATCTTTTCTTTTTTGGAAACATCACGGAGTTGTGTCATCTTTATGGCGCGCTCTTTACTTGATGTCAGCATGCGCATGATAGGCGGCTGAATGATCGGTACCAGTGCCATATACGAGTATGCCGCAATAGCAATTGCACCAAGAAGATGGGGAGCAAGCTTAGATGATAAAAAGATCGCTGTGGGGCCGTCTGCGCCACCGATAATGCCTATGGAGGCTGCTTCCTGAGCGGTGAACAGGCCGGAAGCTATTGCACCCATAAAGGTAACGAAGATGCCGAACTGGGCGGCGGCGCCAAGCAGGAGAGATTTCGGATTGGCAATAAGAGGTCCGAAGTCGGTCATTGCACCGACACCTAAGAAAATGAGCGGCGGGAAAATCCCGAGATGGTCGCCCTGAAAGAGATAGTAGAGCAGTCCGCCCGGTTGGACGGTGTGAATCATATGTTCTTTTATCTCCAGAACAGGTGGCGCCATCAGACCGGCAAAAGGCAGGTTTGTCAGTAGTACCCCAAAGGCGATGGGAACCAGAAGCAAGGGTTCAAAGCCTTTTACGATTGCCAGATACAGCAGTACAAAGGATATCAGCATCATCAATACGGAGCCGAAGGTCAGACCGTAGAATCCGGTACTCTGGCAAAAATTCAGTAGTGCATTCAGCATGGCAGGTCCCCCGTAATATTAAGCAAGTACCAGCAGAGCCATTCCTGCATTGACAGAAGCACCTTTGCCGACTTCGATGGTCGAGACGATGCCGTCAATATGTGCCTTTATTTCGTTTTCCATTTTCATCGCTTCGAGGATCATCAGGGTGTCACCACGCTTAACATGATCGCCCTGATTCACCTTTACGTCGGTGATGGTTCCGGGCATAGCCGCGGTGATCATTCCATCGCCGGCCGCGACTTTAGGTGGCGCTTTGGTGGCGGACATCGCCTGTTGTCTGGCAACGGGCTGTGCTGTTGTGCTGTGTGGCGCACTGACAGGCGCACTGGCACGTTCTGCCGGGGCCGTCGCTTTTTCGGTGATTTCTTCAATGCTTACTTCGTACTCGTTGCCACTTACTACAACTCTAAAGGTTCTCATCACGGGGACCTCCCTGAATTACGAATTGTTGTTCATCTGTTCGGCTATGCCAACCTTATTCCAGACTGGAGAATGATCTTCGATCTTTTGAATATTCCTGATAACGATATTGCTGGCTGCGGTTTTCAATTGCATAGCCAGGGCGACGGTAATTGCCGCCACAAGTTGCTCATCTTTCCGGCGCTGATCCGCAAGATTTTCAGCTGGTGCAGGTGCCGGGGTTGTGATCGGGGCAGTTTTTTCCTCACCGGTCAATTTAGCCATCAGGCCGATGATGAACTGCAGAATAATCAGGGCTAGGAAGGTGATGCCCATACCGAGCATCGTGGTGATCAGCCCGGCCATTAATCTCTGCATGGTAGTGAGGGTTTTCAGTGTTTCCGGGTCGGCAAATTTTGCCAGCAGTTCCATTGTGTCCATAGTGATCCTCTTTACAGTGGCATATTGCCATGTTTTTTGGGCGGACGTTTTTCCCGTTTTCCTTCAAGCATATTAAAGGCGTCTATGATCCGCTGGCGGGTGGCGTTAGGCTCGATAACATCGTCAACAAAGCCTCGCTCTGCAGCTTTATATGGTGTCGCGAACTCAGCTCTGTAATTGGTCAGTAACTGTTGTCTGGTTTCCTGTTTGTCTTCTGCTTTTTGAATCTCATTACGGAAGATGATATTGACTGCGCCATCAGGCCCCATGACTGCAATTTCAGCTGACGGCCAGGCAAGCACGATATCGGCCCCGAGTGATTTTGAGCACATGGCGACATAGGCCCCGCCGTACGCCTTTCTGGTAATGATTGTCACTTTAGGAACGGTTGCTTCACTGTAAGCGTAAAGAATTTTTGCGCCATGTCTGATGATGCCGCCATGCTCCTGTGTTGTTCCCGGTAAAAATCCCGGGACATCAACGAAGGTGAGCAGGGGGACATTGTAGGCGTTGCAGGTCCGAATGAAACGGGCCGCTTTGTCACCGGCGTTCATGTCGAGGCAGCCGGCCATAGCATTCGGCTGATTAGCAATGATGCCGACTGATCTGCCGTTTATTCTGGCATAACCGGTAACGATGTTTTTTGCGAAATAGGGCTGGTATTCAAAGAATTCCCTGTCATCGACGACAGCAGTGATGACATCCATAATGTCATAGGGTTTATTGGCGTTATCGGGAATCAGTGTGTCAAGTTCATCAATGGACCGGTTTATGTCATCTGTAACCGTGAACATCGGCGCTTTCTCCATATTATTTGATGGGAGATAGCTGAGTAGTTTACGAATAGAGTCGATACATTCCTTGTCGGAATCCGCAATAAAGTGGGCATTGCCGCTGATGCTGTTATGGGTCATGGCACCACCGAGTTCTTCCGGGGTGACCTCTTCTCCTGTAACTGTTTTGATCACCTGCGGGCCGGTAATGAACATCTGGGCAGACTTGTCTACCATAAAGACGAAATCAGTCAGGGCAGGGGAGTAGACCGCACCGCCTGCACAGGGACCCATGATCGCTGAGATCTGCGGGATAACACCTGAGAATGTCGCGTTTCTGAAAAACAGATCGCCGTAGCCGGAAAGGGCATCTACAGCTTCCTGGATGCGTGCACCACCGGAATCGTTCAGGCCGACGATGGGGGCACCGACCTTGATGGCTGCATCCATAGCTTTTACAACCTTTGTCGCATGCATTTCCCCGAGTGCGCCACCGGTTACCGTAAAATCTTGAGAGAATGCGTAAACGAGCCTGCCGTCTATCATGCCGTAGCCGGTGACAACTGACTCTCCCTCGAACTCCATTTTGTCCATGCCGAAATTGGTACATCTGTTACGAATAAAGGCATCGAGCTCAATGAAAGAACCTGAATCAAAAAGGTATTCCAGTCTTTCCCGGGCGGTCATTTTGCCCTGTGCGTGCTGCTTATCGATTCGTACCTGCCCGCCTCCCAGGGCGAGCTTTTCTTTTTTTTCCCGTAGTTGTAATATTTTCTCAAAAGACATGGTTAAGACTCCCTTGAATTTTGACAGTTGTTAACCCGGCTGTCGCGACTCGCACCATGCTGTCGCCTAACGGGATGAAAAGTCGGTCTATGTCTGAAAGGTCTAGTGTTGACTATAAAGATTGTCTGTACTCTGAAAGATGCGGGGCAATTGTCCCTTGTGTAGCGAGAATATGCAGAAAAGCCGGTTGCAACGAGTGGAATTTCAGTTGAGAGAGTAGTGGGGAGTTGCTGCAACCGGCGATCCATGCAGGTGAGAATCTGTGGCGCATTACAAAGAGGAAAAGGGCGCTGGATATGGAATGTTGTGTTGTTTAACATTGTTACCATCTTCCTCTAAATGTGTTGGTCTGAAAAGCGTCTATGTGTATATAAAAATGGTAAAACAATAATATAGGTAATGTTTGTCCTGTCAAACTAAAGGTTTTGAAAAAAGTGATATGAAGTGACGTTACGTGTGTTTAATACTGTTATGTGACTGTAAAAGCGTGAGTAAATGTCGAGAGTATAATTTATAATGTATTGCTTTAAGAACAATGTTACTCTGAGTGTGTTTTGTTGTAAATCTTTTTTTCTTTCTTAATGAAAAAAATTTATATAATAGTGCAGATGAGATTGTCATTGGAGGCGAATGCGTCCCTGTCACATTATCCGGTTCGATCTTCTGTGGTGCTTGGTGCAGAAAAATGAGGGAACTACAACGGCTATACGCTGCTGTTTGAGAGTGTGACCAGTGCGTAAAACACTTCTGGTCAACTGGTTGTAGTTGCCGTTTCTGTCTGTTCTCCTGTTTTTTAATATCGGGTTTCAGAAGATAATTGAATTGTGTAATGTATCCGTGGCAACGAGCTGTCAGGAGTCGCCGGGAAGAAAAGCGTTTTCCGTATACGTGACTCACGTTCTTTTTTTCTGGACTTCTGTCCAGAAACCAGGTTTCAGTTACGTTGTTGCATAACTCTTTTAACTGTAAAACAATCTGATATGTGTAACCGGTACGGTTAGCAGGGCATGAGTGCCGGAAAAAAGAGACAATGACTCGACATTATTCAGGCAAACAGGAAAAGGGCACATGAAAAAGACTGGTTTTGTTTTTGATGAGAGGTATTTGTTACACAATACTGGAGATTGGCATCCTGAAAGTGCTGAACGACTCAGGGTAATAGTCAATGGGCTCAAAGAATCCGGTTTGATGGACCAGCTCATCTGTATTGAGCCCGAGCCAGCAAATCAGCGCTGGATTGAGTCGGTACATCATGTAAATTACATAATGCGCTTCAATGATGCCTGCGCAATGGGGATGCAGGAGATAGATCACAATGAAAATGTGATCTGTCGAGAGTCGTATGATGCGGCTCTGCTTGCAGCCGGAGGAGTGATTACTGCTCTTGACTGGATGATGAAGGGCGATGTGGAAACAGCGTTCTGTGCCGTGCGTCCGCCGGGTCACCATGCTGAAGCAGACAAGGCTATGGGCTTCTGCTATTTCAACAATGTTGCAATAGGTGCCCGCTATTTGCAGCGGCAATGGAATGTTGAGCGGGTCGGTATCATCGATTTCGATGTGCATCATGGTAATGGCACCCAGCATATTTTTGAATCGGATCCTTCAGTTTATTATTATTCAATTCATGAGCACCCGTCGTTTGCCTATCCGGGTACCGGCCGTGATTTTGATAAGGGGATCGGGGCAGGTGAAGGTTACACTCGGAATTCTCTTATTCTGCCGGGGCGTGGTGATCATGATTACCGGAGAAAGATGACTGAGGATCTCATTCCGGAATTCAAGCGTTTTCAGCCTGAAGTGATTCTGGTCTCTGCAGGTTTTGACGCACACACAAGTGATATGATGTCAGGAGTGAATCTCTCTACCGACGGTTATGATTTTATCTCTGAACTCATTATGAACCTTGCCAATACACTGACAGGGGGGCGGGTCGTTTCAGTTCTTGAAGGCGGGTACAACCTGCAGATTCTGCCACTTCTCGTTGAAAACCACATCAAACATCTTGCCGGTATCCGCGGAGTATAGCGGTCTGGTAGAGGCATATGAAGAGTCAAAGGAGGACCTATGTTTGTCAGTGAAAGGATGTCAACCGACCTGATTACCGCTTCGCCTGATATGAAGATTGCTGAAGCTCGCAATATGATGCTTGAAAGACGTATTCGCCATTTGCCGGTCGTGGATGAAAACGGGATGCTGCTGGGAATGGTTTCAGATCGCGACATGCGCAGTGCGATGCCGTCAACACTCCTGAAAAAGCACGATTATGATACGACTCTGGAGAAGATCATGAGCTTTCCACTGTCGGATATCATGACCAAAGATCCTGTAAAGATATTTGTATATTATACTATGCAGGACGTTCTGCTGGTTATGCGTAAGTATAAGGTCGGTGCAGTGCCGGTGGTGGATGATGACGGTTATCTGAAGGGACTTTTATCTACCAGAGACCTGCTCTCAGCCTTTATAAGTATCATGGGTATTGATGAACCGGGTACTCTGCTTTGTGTTCTTTCTGATGCTAAACCGGGACAGATGAAAAAAATCATCGACATTGTAACCGAAGAGAGGATCTCGCTCGGAAGTGTTCTTGTTTCAAAAACCCTTGAAAAAGATAAGGAAGCAATTTTTCCATATCTGCAGACGAATAATGTGGCGAGAGTGAAGGAAAAGGTGTTGGCGGCGGGCTTTACTCTGACCGATCCGATGCAGTGGTATTTTAAACAGCTCCCCAAGAAAGAGTAAAAAAGTTTCCGGCGACAACACAGATCCTGCATTTGACTTACATCATTTTATGTCGCTGGATTACGCTGTATCCTCCTGAAGGAAACATTACTGCGGATAAGGTGGCTTTTGCTCCTTTCTGTGAAATTTGAAAGTCAGGAGGTGTATATGTCTGGATGTGGATGCGGATGCGGCAGCGGTTCAGGAGGGCCGTATTCAAAGGGTAAAGATTTGGTGGAATTTGTGTACAATGCTCATGGCGGAGCTGTACGCGATCAGTTGATCATGAACGGACCGCTGGCGATAGTCTGTGAAGAATGCACTACTCCGTTCAGTCTCGAAACATATGTTGGGAAATGTCCAGGTTGTGGTGGAGTCTATGCTGTTGCTCCGATGAACCCTGTTGTCGAGAACGTTCAGTATGCCGGGAAGGGTTTTTTATTGCCGTAATGTGCTGATCGTTTAAGTTGTAGTCATGATTGTGGTTGTAACCGTTGATATCCCGTGGTGGTGTCGACGGTTACTTGCGTTGTAGAGCAGAGTAGTATGGAGACAAAGCACTTCCTCGGAGGAGAGGTGGTGGAAGTAGAATCCCTGAACACAATTAATGTAGGTTCTGTGGAGGATGCATGGTCGAAATTATTGCTATTTATGGTAGTCCGCGACGTGACGGTAACAGTGCAGCACTGCTCAAACAGGCGGTTGAAGGGGCCCGGCAGGCGGGGGCCAATGTCGAAGAAGTTTTTCTGCGTGATTATAAAATATCTCCATGCCTGGAGATATACAATTGTATCAAAACCGGTGAATGTGCTATCCGCGATGACTTCCCGGAGATTCTTGCCAAACTTGAGGCCAGTCAGGGGATTATGCTTGCCTCTCCCATCTTTTTTTATACTGTAAGTGCCCATACAAAAATATTTATGGACCGCTGTCAGTCTCTTTGGGTACGTAAATACTGGATTGAAAATCAGGTTTTCGGAAAGGCCCTGGAAATACGTAAAGGACTCTTCATTTCTGTCGGTGCAACAGGGGGGAAAAAACTATTTGACGGTGCCATTCTCACTGTGAAGTACTTTTTTGATGTCCTGAGTGCCGGTCTCTGGAAGACGGTGCTCTGTAGGAATGTGGACCGAAAAGGGGAGATTGACAGACGGGAGGATTACTTGAAAGAAGCCTTTGAAGCAGGACGGGAACTGGCTCTGGTACTACGTGAAGAATCAGGTGATAACCCTGGATAGCATTTTGCTAGAGGCAGGGTATAATGTAATCTGATTGCCCCTGAATTTCAGCTTGAACAGGTGAGGAGTGAAGAGTGAAGCGTGAACTGCATTCGTCGCAGGCAACTTGATACAACACATTATTCATTTTACTCTTGAATGGTTGCAACATGAATCGTTGTGCGTCTTTCACACCTAACACGTAACATTTCACCATACTTGCTGAGAAACAGGGGGTAATCAGATAATGTAATGTTGCAGTTACATTTCATGGTGTGCTGATTCTGGATGCCGGTCATCTTCAAGGTTTGCTTGAATTTCGTACTGTCAGGCTGAATGGGCCTGCACTCCTTCCTTTAACCGCTGGCGTATCTCATGATCATAGGACTGGATGTAGGCGGTACACACACGGATGCCGTGCTGATCGGCAAAGAAGGTCTGGTGCACAGTGTTAAGGTTGCTACAGATGCTGATCAGCTTTTTTCCACTATTATAAGTGCCCTGGAACAGTTAACAGAGAATCAGGATGTTGCTGATATTGAGCGGGTGGTGCTCAGCACGACCCTTGCAACAAATAGTGTGGTCCAGAAACAGTTGCCGCCTGTGGCGGTACTTGTCTCTGCCGGACCGGGTTTAGATCCTGCGCATTTCTGCATCGGAGACCATTACCACGTGGTGCAGGGTGCTTTGGACCATAGTGGTCGTGAGGTTACACCGCTAGATGAAGAGAGGGTTAAAGAAATAGGCCGGCAGTTGCAGGGCTTAGGCATATCATCTGCAGCTGTAGTATCTAAATTTTCTGTTCGTAATCCCAAACACGAATTGCGGATGGCAGAAATTCTCGCTCCTTATGTAGAGCACGTTTTTATGGGGCATGTTCTTTCGGGTACCCTGAACTTTCCACGCCGCATCACCACAACCTACCTTAACGCTGCAGTCTTCCCGGTGCACAGTAAATTTTTTCATGCTGTGCAGCAATCTCTTGAGATGTATGGCCTTTCCGTTCCTGTACTGGTTTTGAAACCGGATGGTGGAAGTATGAATGTCCGCTCCTCGTTCGATTATCCGGCCCAGACAATACTTAGCGGTCCGTCTGCAAGCGTTATGGGGGCAATAGGTTCTGCATCGAAGAAAGGGACCTGTCTTGTTCTTGATATTGGTGGAACTACGACGGATATGGCGCTCATTATAAACGGTGCTCCGGTCATTTCTTCCGATGGTATTGAGATAGGTTCTTACAAAACCCTGATTCGGGCCTTGATGACACGTTCGATTGGAGTGGGCGGAGACAGCGTGGTGCGGGTACAGGAAGGTTCTCTCACTATAGGGCCGGATAGAAAAGGTGTAGCCATGGCATACGGCGGCTATGTTCCCACACCGACAGACGCTCTGTGCTATCTAGGCTTGATGGAGGATGGCAGTGAGGATATGGCGGAAAACGGACTGGCTGTGCTGGCAGATGTAATGGGTGTGTCTGTAAAGGAGATTGCGGAACGAATAGTCGATTTGGCCTGCAGGGAAATTCTTGCGGCAGCGATGGATATGGTTGCACAGCTGAACAGTCGCCCTGTCTATACAGTGTATGAGATGTATGAAGGTGTCATCATTCAGCCGGATCATATTCTTGTTCTGGGCGGCCCGGCGAAACAGTTTGCCGGAAGACTGCAGAAATTCTTTACCGGTAAGGTTGAAACAGTTCCCAATTGTCAGGTTGCCAATGCTATTGGTTGCGCGTTATCGCGTGTTACCTGCGAAGTTACAGTTTATGCAGATACGGGCAGAAAAGTAATTACGGCCCAGGGAGAAGAGTTCGAAGAGTCGATACATCGTGAAATTACCCTTGATGATGTGCGTCGGATCGCTTTTGACCTCGTGCGTGATAAAGCAGCCAGACGCGGAGCAATCATGGAGTATTTGCAGATGGAGATTATTGAAGAGTCTCAGTTCAATATGATACGCGGCTTTCACGCAAAGGGAAAAAATATACGTGTGCGAGCCCAGGTTAAACCGGGACTGCTGCCGGGGTATCCTGGTGGGGAGGTGTAAATATGCTACGCGCCAAACACAAAACAGGTCTTGTTTTCTTTCCTGCCTTTGACTGGGCAATATCTCCGACACATCCTGAGCGGGAAGAACGTCTTCTGTACACCCAGGATCAGGTGCTTGAAGAGGGATTGCTCGATATTGATGGTATTGTCGAATTCAAGCCGGAAGTAGTGACCAGCGAAGATATTCAGCGTGTGCATTTCTGCGTCCCTGATCCGGAATCGGTATGTACCGAATCCCATTTTATTAGTGCAGGCGGTGCGAAAACTATCGGCAAAGCAGTGATGACTCATGTTGTCGATCGCGGCTTTGCACTGGTGCGTCCGCCTGGACATCACGCCAACCGGGTTGTACATGGGGCTCGCGGTTTCTGCAATATTAACATTGAAGCAATAATGATTGAATATCTCAGGAGTGCGTACAATATCAATCGGGTTGCGATTATTGATACCGACTGTCATCACGGTGACGGTACTCAGGACATTTACTGGCATGACCCGGACACCTTGTTTATCTCGATACATCAGGATGGCCGCACCCTGTACCCTGGGAGTGGTTTTTTACATGAATTCGGTGGTCCAAATGCTGTTGGTACGACAATCAATATCCCACTCCCCCCTGAAACCTGCGATGAGGGCTTCCTTTATACTATTGAACATGCTGTGCTGCCAATCCTCAATGATTTCAAGCCTGATCTCATAATAAATTCTGCCGGTCAGGATAATCATTATTCCGATCCGATCACTAATATGAACTTTTCGGCAAGAGGGTATGCCCGGCTGACTGAACTGCTGAAAGCCGATATTGCGGTGCTTGAAGGCGGTTATGCGATTGAGGGAGCGTTGCCGTATGTCAATGCGGGTATCATTATGGCAATGGCCGGCCTAGATTACAGCAATCTGCAGGAGCCGGATTATAACCCTATGTATCTGCAGCAACCTCAGCAGCTATCAAAGAAGATTGAACGGATTTGTGCTGATGCGTTACAGCTCTGGCAGAATCGTGCAGGCCTTCAGAATGATCTGCGAAAGAAAACGGAATGTTCTCATCGTAAGCGCCAGATCTATTACGATACCGATAATATCCTGGAGCTACAGGATGAGACGATTCGTATCTGTGATGAATGTGCGGGGGCGCTGCGTATTGAGAGCGGTTCGGATTCCGGTAAACGTATTCTGGGAGTACATATCCCGAGGAAGGCCTGTCGGGCCTGCGCTGCTCAGGGAAGGGAGTGGTATGAGAATGCTGTATCAGCCCGGTTTCATCATGTGTTTCTGCAGGATCGACAAAACGACAGCTATCATTGTAAATAGGGAATAAGCTGTGAGGGGGGGGAGGGCAATTACACCTGCACTGCTAAATCGTCTCACTAACAGATACCGGGTTTGAGTGATAATGAGATTAAAAAAAGCGTCGTATCTACAAGGAAAGATACGACGCTTTCGGGTGTTGTCTAACCGGCTGCAGTTACATCACGGTTGTTCCTGAGAAGCAACTGATGTAGCATGGAAGATTACTTCGGAATGCTTCCTTCAACGCCTTCAACGTACCAGCTCAAGCCGGCAAGATCCTGGTCGGAAAGCACTTCGCCTTCTTTGACAACAAGCTCACCCTGCTGATTTTTGATTGGTCCCTGGAAAGGATGGAAGCTGCCGTCAACAATAGACTGCTTCACATCGTCTGCCATTTTACGTACATCGGCAGGAACTGCGTCGCCATAAGGAGCCATCTCTACCATACCGTCTTTAATGCCTGCCCAGGTGTCTTCAGACTTCCAGGTACCATCCATAACAGCTTTGACGCGTGAGATATAGTATTGGTCCCAGTTGTCGATAATTGAGGTCAACTGCGCTTTCGGAGCAAATGCTTTCATGTCTGAAGCCTGACCGAATGCATAAACGCCTCGTTTCTCGGCAACCTGAAGCGGAGCAGGGGAGTCGGTGTGCTGGGTGATGATATCTACACCCTGATCAATAAGAGCTTTTGCTGCATCGCTCTCTTTACCCGGATCAAACCAGGAGTTAACCCAGACAACTTTTACAACAGCTTCAGGATTAACTTTACGCAATGCCAGGGTGAATGAGTCTATTCCGCGAATAACTTCCGGAATCGGGAAGGAACCGATGTAACCAACGACGTTGGATTTGGTCATCTTGCCTGCGATGGTGCCAAGGATCGCACGTCCCTCATAGAATCTTGCGGAATAGGTGCTGACGTTGTCTGCACGCTTGTAGCCGGTGGCGTGCTCGAATTTGACGTCCTTGAATTTGCTTGCAACCTTCAGGGTCGGGTTCATGTAACCGAATGAAGTGGTGAAGATGATATTGTGTCCGGAACTTGCGAGCTGGCGAATTACACGTTCAGCGTCAGCGCCTTCAGGTACACTCTCAACATAGGAAGTTTTGACTCCCAGTTCTTTTTCCAAAGCCAGTCGTGACTGGTCGTGCTGATAGCTCCAGCCGTGATCGCCAATAGGTCCAACATAGACAAAGCCAACTTTTGTTTCGGCCGCTGCGTTTCCGGCGAAAGCCAGCCCTGCAGCAAGCATCAGGGAAACTAACGATTTTTTGAACATTTCTCTCTCCTCTAGGTTGTAATAAATTGTAAAGTACAACAACTCACAGCTGTATTAAAAGTATACGTTTTAAACGCAGCTTATCGACTCGGCTGAAATGTGCGGCCAAGACTGGCCGGAGCATTTAACCGTATTTGTGTCTGATCACTGGAAGTTATGACCAGTACCAGGATAGTAGCCAGGTACGGTAACATAGACATTACCTGAGATGGAACTCCAATACCAAGGGCCTGAGCATGGAGCTGTAATATTGAGATGCCTCCAAACAGGTAGGCGCCAAATAGAATTCTGCCGGTGCGCCAGCTGGCAAAGACAACAAGTGCCAGAGCAATCCAGCCGCGACCGGCGGTCATCTGCTCAACCCAGAGGGGTGAGTAGGCAAGGGAGAGGTACGCACCGCCCAGACCTGCCATACCGCCGCCGAATAAGGTGGCCATGAGCCTGATTCTCATAACGGAGTATCCCATGGCATGTGCTGCATCATGAGAGTCGCCAACTGCACGGAGTATCAGGCCTGCACGGGTTTTATTCAGAAAGAGGTATATCAGTGCGACCATTATCAGGGATATGTATACCAGAATGTCCTGATGAAATAACAAGGTTCCTATCACCGGAATATCAGAGAGGTAGGGAATGGATATTTTGGGAATACCTTCGTAAGCGATACCGATCATATTCTGGCCTACCAGGGCGCTCAGGCCGATGCCGAAGATTGTAAGTGCAAGACCGGTCGGTACCTGGCTGGCATGAAAGGTCAACACCAGCAGGGCAAAAAGTGCAGCCATAAGGACCCCTGCCAGAATACTTGCACCAATAGCAAGGGTCACGCTGCCGGTATAATTGACAATCACGAAACCTGTAATGGCACCCATGACCATCATTCCTTCGACACCAAGGTTCAGTATACCGGATTTTTCGGTGACCATTTCACCAAGAGCAGCAAACAGCAGAGGTGTTGCAGCGGTTATAATCGTAAGCAATGCCGGAATAAAGAGTTCCATCAGCTTTTCTCCACAGCCAATGCAGGCTTGCCAAATTGAATGCGATAGTAGATCAGGATATCACAGGCGAGCAGGAAAAAAAGCAGCAGCCCCTGAAATACGCCTGTTACAGCAACGGGTAAGTTTAGCTGAATTTGAGCGGTTTCACCACCAAGATAGGTTACGGCCATGAGCAATCCGGCAAAAAGAGCACCCACCGGATGTAGTCGGCCGACATAAGCTACAATAATTGCAGTGAACCCATAGCCGGGTGAGATGTTCGGTAGTAACTGGCCAATTGGACCTGCCACCTCAAGAACTCCGGCAAGGCCTGCCACACCTCCACCAGTCAGCAGGGTAACCCAGATTATTCTGGATTTGCTGAACCCGGCATGTTCACTGGCGGCAGGAGCCGAACCCGCAACTTTAATCTGATAACCAAGAAGGGAGCGGGACAGAATAACCCAGCCGAGGACAACGGAGATCAGGGCCATAATTGCCCCGAGGTGCAGTCGTGTACCTTCAAGTATTACAGGTATTATCGCGGAATCACTAAAGAGTCTTGATTCTGGAAAGTTGAATCCGTCGGGATCTTTGAGTGGTCCATGCACCATGAAGTTGAGAAACAGGCCTGCTACGTAACTGAGCATCAGACTGGTCAGAATCTCATTGGCATTGAATTTAACCCGCAGAAAAGCCACGATTGCCGCCCATGCCATACCACCGAGAACGCCAGCGAGCAACATTAGCGGGATGATATGGATTCCTTCTTTTTCGTAAAAAAAGAGTGCTACTGCACCGCCGCAGAGACCTCCTATGGTCAGCTGGCCTTCTGCACCGATATTCCATACTCCGGCTTTAAAGCCGAGAGAAAGGGCGACACCGATAAGCACCAGAGGCGTAGCTTTGACCCCGAGTTCGGAGAGGTTGTAGGCACTTGACAGCGGTTCCACAAAGAAGGCATGCAGAGCCGCCAGTGGAGAGACTCGCATGATGATAAATAAAATGACACCTGCCAGCAATGAGAGCAAAAAGGCGAGTACCGGCGACAAATAGACCATCGAACGCGATGGCAATTGGCGTTTAACAAGATTAGGCAGCATTGGTATCTCCTTCGTCGAGCGAGACTCCTGCCATGAGCAGTCCAACCTTTTCAACGGTCATTTCAGCCGTGGGATAAAATTTCGATAATCTGCCACCGCAGATAGCACCGATACGATCAGATATTTCCATCAGTTCATCAAGGTCCTGAGAGATAATCAGCATAGCAGCCCCCTGAGCAGCAAGCTCACGCAGTGCCTGACGTATTGTCTGTGCCGCACCGGCATCTACCCCCCAGGTGGGCTGAGATACGATGAGAATGTCGGGTCGCTGGGAAAGTTCGCGGCCGATGATGAATTTCTGCAGGTTGCCGCCGGACAGGCTGTCAGCCTGCACGTTTGAACCGGGGGTTTTCACTGCGAAGTCATCTATGACCTGATGGGCAAAGTTACGGGTCTTCCGATAGTTGATTAAGCCTTTTACCAGGAGTCCCATACGGCTGAACCCGGTCATAAAGGCATTATCGACAAGATTCATATCAGGGACCGCCCCATGACCAAGGCGTTTTTCAGGTACACTGGCCAGGCCCGCTTTGCGCCTGGCGTTCGGGTCAAGCCTGCCGGAATGTTTACCGTCAATAATGATGCATTCGTTATTTTTGCAGCTGTCTTCACCGTTGAGTGCCTTGAGAAGTTCATCCTGACCATTGCCGGCAACACCGGCTATGCCAACCACTTCGCCTGCTCGCACTTCAAGATGAATATCTTTCAGTGATATGCCGGTGCTGTCAGGAGCTATCATATTGAGGCCATGCGCCTGCAGTCGAATTTCTCCGACTACTGCTGCACGTTTCTCCTGATTCTTTTTCATCTCTTCGCCCATCATCATTGTAGCGAGTGAAGACGTGGATTCGGTATCAACATCCACCGTTGCCACACGCTTGCCATTACGCAGGATGGTCGCTTTGTGACAGAGCGCTTTGATTTCATCAAGTTTGTGGCTGATATACAGAATAGCCAACCCTTCTTCGGCCAGTCTGTTGAGGGTTATAAAAAGTTTTTTTACTTCCTGCGGGGTGAGTACGGATGTTGGTTCATCCATAACCAGCAGTTTTGGGTTCTGCAGCAGACAGCGGACGATCTCAATGCGCTGACGTTCACCAACAGAGAGGGTGTAGACATGTCTGTGTGGATCGAGTGGAAGGCCATATCTTTCAGAAACCTGTATTATCTCGTTGGCCAGTGTTGACAAATCTACTTTTCTATCCATTCCCAGTGAGATATTTTCTACAACTGACAACGAATCAAAAAGTGAAAAATGCTGAAAAACCATTGCAATGCCGAGATCTCTGGCACGCGCCGGTGTATCGATGATAACGGGTTTGCCCTGAAAATGCACAGTACCACTGTCCGGCTTCAGGATTCCGTAGATCATTTTGACCAGAGTAGATTTTCCGGCACCGTTTTCACCGAGTAAAGCATGCACTTCGCCGGGTTCTATCCGCAGGTCAACCGAGTCATTTGCCAGCACACCTGGAAATGCTTTGGTCATACCCTGTAATTCAATTAAATAATCAGGATTGCTGTTCATCAAATAGGTGTAATTCAGAATATGTTATCGGGTTTCCATTCAAATGAGAATGATGATACCCATACAAAGTAAGATGTTTTTTTAAGCAACCTAGGCTATACCCTTTTTTTATTTTTTTTTCACTAGAAGCATGCGGATAATAATCTCTCTGAGACGAACTATGCTGCATTCTTTTTCCCTATTTGTTTTAGCATGTTATCTTGACTATGCGATTGTAATTCAACATGTGACATGGTGGGAAATCGTAGAAAGCGCGTGAAAACAGTATTTTGTGTCGCAACATGCAGGCGATACAGGTAGTCAATCAGGAAGGCTTTTTTTAATCCGATTACCCCTGAAACTCAGCCTGAACAAGTGAGGTGTTAGGAGTGAGGCGCGAGGCGTCAACAGCATTGGTAACGAAGCGCTGAGTGACTCATTGTATCTGCTGCGATTTCGCATGGTTGATTATTGAAAGCTTCTACACTCCTTACTCCTCACCCCTAACGCCTCACCATACAAGCTGAGCATTAGGGGTAATCAGATTTTTTAATGAGTAACCGGTTACTAACACTTTCTGATTACCCTTGAATTTCAGCGTAATAAAGTGGAGAGTAAGGCGTAAACTACATTCGTTAAAGGGGCGCCTATACAATCGTATCCGCGGCAATAGTGGTGACAAAACATACTGCTTTGTGTACGCCTGATGCCTCACCATTCTTGCCGAA
>JBFHGS010000073.1:0-20610 GCA_041582995.1 Desulfopila sp.
AGACAGGAAAAGATAGTGACGGTTCCTCTTCAGGAATAACATCCTTAAACACGAGTATTTTCAGTCTGGCGGTAGATACCTCGTGTACAGGCGATAAGGACAGGGATAGAGACCATGATGGTGAATCTCAGCAAGACCAGACAAAAGATCAGGACCAGACATGCAGGGAAGGAGCAATTGAGGTTGATTTGAGTGGTATTACCATTGCGGCAAATGGCCAAGGCAGAGGTAACGGTCCCTGTGACGGTACGGGAGAGGGAGATCAGGACCGTGATAAAGACGGTACGTGTTAGAGATCTAGTGCTCTGTAAAGCTTAATCTATCGCATATTTCCAGCGCTTTTGTCACACTGACTTCGTTTCTCATTCAGTTACATAGCGTTGCTATGCTCCTTCATTCGTGCCTTGCTGTGTGCCGAAATTGCTAAGAAATATTACGACATCTTAATGTTTACAGAGCACTATGTGATTACTGCGCTACGAAGCGCATGATGCGTTTATCGCTGTCTGTTTTTTTCCTTTTCCATCATTATCTGCAGAATCGTTCGGTCTGTTTCGATCATACCCTTGTGGCTGAGAGTTCCCATATTCCTGATAGTATTTTCAGGTGAAACTCCGACAATCCCGTCGGTGTCTTTCACGTTGATACCCTGCAGAGAAAAGAGTGCGGCTTGCACGGCTGCACCGGCAGCGGTATTCAGCTTAATCGCACAACCGGCCTTGGCGCCGTCGCAGATTACACCAGCCAGATCTTCGAGGATGTTTTTGATGGCTCCGGCAACATGACTGAGGTCTCCGCCTACAAGGTAGGTGATTCCTGCGGTTGCACCGGCTCCGGCTGCTACGGAACAGCCGCAGACAGCAGAGAGCCTGCCTGTATGTGCCTTGACGTAGGCGGTGATAATATGGCTCAGGCCGATAGCGCGTAAAACCGAATCTTTGTCTGCATCTATAAAATCTTTGATAGCCCAGATAGGCAGGATCGCAGTCAAGCCATGATTGCCACTGCCGGCGGAACTCATTGCCGGTAGTTTTGCCCCGCTCATGCGGGCATCGGCCGCAGCTGAGGTGAGCCGCCTGGCCGAGGTTGCCATGTCATTGAGCAATAACTTCTGTTTGAGCAGCCTGTCGATCCCCTTGCCGATACCGAGACCGCCGCCATACTTCAGGCCATGTTGGGCAAGTCGCAGGTTATGGTCGACTCCTTCCTGCAGAAAGGCGAGGTCAGATTCATCAAGTTCGTCCAGAAGTTCATAAATATCTTCCAGATCCAGTCCCCGAAGCCATTCTTCCAGTTCTGATAACCTGGTTTTACCGGGAAGCAGATTGGGGTCGGCAAGCAGGGGAGAGTCAGTAACAGGCTCATCGTTTAGGGTCAGACTGACAATGTTATTGTGCAGATCTGTGATGAGAGAAACAGCAATGTCATTACCGGAGGTTATTCTGGTCTGGATATACAGGCCGGATTTGTCGCGCAGGTGGACAATGACCTTGCCTGTTTTTAACAACTCTTTAGCAAGATTGACGGATTCATCGGTTAAGGATTCAAAAACTTCCAGACCGCGTGAAGGATCACAACCATAAGCACCAAGCGCTGCTGCGGTGCCAATTCCGGCAAGCCCTCCGCTTCCCGGAATTGTAACGGCCATTCCGTTTTTATAAATATTAGGATCGACCCAGACCTCAATCGAGTCAAACTGCTTCTCGGGAAGGAGGCTGGCGGCAGCTGAAGCACCGAGGGCAACAGCAACCGGCTCGGTACAGCCGAGCGCCAGTACGACTTCCATCTGCAGTATATCTTTGGCCTTGAATTTCATATGTTTCGTATTGCCTGAATGGTGGTGGTGGGTGACTGAGGGATTCTTTCAGTTTTTACAGGCTGAGGATAGCTTCAATCTCGATATTTGAGCCAAGCGGCAGAGCTGCCACCTGGACTGTCGATCGGGCAGGCGGCTCGCTGCTGAAATGCTCAGCATAGGCTGCATTGACAGCTTGAAAGTCACTCAGGTCTGTGAGAAAAATAGTTGTCTTTACAACATTCTGAAGATTACCACCAGCAACCTCTGCAATAGCCTGCAGATTCTTTAAGATCATGTGGGTACGGGCAGTTATATCACCTTCGATGAATTTTCCTGTTGCCGGGTCAATCGGAAGCTGACCGGAAATAAACAGCAGATTTCCTGCGGATACTGCCTGGGAGTAGGGACCGAGTGCAGCAGGTGCCTGGTCAGTGTGGAATGTTTTTTTTGTCATCATTTTCCTCATGTTATAAAAAAATTGAACCGCAATTTCGTGTCATGTAATTCGCTGGAGGCCGCAATATGTATCACATTGTCGTATTTCTCATCATGACAATTTCACAATTTTACGTAATTATGTCAATATAAAATGTTCATATGCTCAAAAAAAGATACGGCACATTGTTGAAGCTGTATTATCATAAAAAATAGGCCACGCAGTCAGTTGGAGAGCATGCAACGGTGTGCTGCATGGCCTGTAACTGGAGCGGTTTTGAGTGAGCCCCATAAATATAAACTGCTTTTTTTCCTAACCTTTCCTTGAGTTTCAAAAAAATCTGTGCTGATAATAAGTCTGACGATGTAATGCACACACCTCTATCTCTCTACCTTGCAAAGGAGGGGCACGATGCCAGCGCAAAGGAACAACACACTCCATAATCATATCAACTCAGTAAAGAAAGGCGATCGCGTTTTTGAAAATGCGTTTCAGTGTGTCAGCCGAATGATCCTCGACAGGGACATTGAGAAGGTTGTAGTGAATGGTAAGACCACCTTTGATTTCAGGATATTTCGTGATGGAAAAAAACATATTATCGGGATGTATGATGAGATAAATTCGTTCGTCTCCTTCGTTAAAGATGCAGCGCAGGGCGGTTCTTCCAAGGAAATGGCGTATGTGCTCGTCGGTGAACCCGGTAATGGTAAGACCTTTCTGGTGGAATATCTCTGCGGCATGTACAGAGATTTTTTGGCGATTCCGGGTAACAGAAAATATACTTTCAGGTTTAATAATCTCGATAAACTGGGAAGTTACGGAAATATAAAAACCATTGAGTCACAGACTTATGAAGACCCGATGGTTTTGGCCATGAACCTCTTTGAAACAAAAGATGAGTCGATGGAGTATCTCGCTCGGAAATACAAGATTTCCAGTCAGTTGCTCGAAGAGTGGTACGACAACTATCGGCCTCTGGGGGCATGCTCGGCATACATCTGGAACGATATCAGGGAACTGCATGACAACAAGATTGAAGCAATGCTTGATTCAATCGAGATTGTGCGGGTTCCTCTGGTTGAAAGTCTCGGTACCGTAACTGGTAAGTATCCTGCTAAAGATAAGATCACCTCCTCTGCTGTTGACCTGCTGGGTGAGGAATCAATCCAGCGTCTGCTGCATATTTCCGATACCAATAACCCGTTCCGGTTTGATCTGCGGCGCGGGGCATTGGCCCGGGTTGCCGGAGGCGGCATTCATTTCAGTGATGAAATTTATAAGAACAAAAAAGATCTGGTGCAGGTGTATCTCGGCGTTATTCAGAACCGTACCATCGAGATAGACGGGTACAAGTGGCCGATTGATACGCTTATTGTTGCCACCAGTAACAACTCGGAATTTAACCGTTTCCTCGCTGAAAAAGAAGAGGCTCCGATTATTGACCGTTGCCGTATATGTTATGTCTCGCATAACACCAACTACAAACTGCAGAACGATCTGACAGCCTATGCGATAGGAAATGAGGCGAAAACAACGCTTACCGGTGATGTCATGCATCAGGACCCCAACCTGAATTATGCGGCATCCGTGGCTGTAGTGTTAACCCGACTGCCGCGTTCGGAAAAGCTGACTCCTATTGAGACTATGAAACTTGCCTCCGGCGAGGTGGCCGGTGAAAAGAGTTTGAAGACACTCTCTGAAGTTATTGATTTGCTCAACCAGGATCATGACATCACCAAGCGATTCGGGCAAAAAGGGCTTGGGCAGAGAAATCTCGGCAGGACCATGCAACTTATGCTGGAGAGTAGTGAAACGAACGAAGGTAAGTGCATGTTTGCGTACGATGTTTTTCTCTCACTCGAGCGAATAATTCTCGATTATGTGAGTGAGGCCAATGATCGTGCCAAGTTCCTCGATGACTTGAAAACTGCTCGCGGTCTGTATCGGGAACGTATTCTGACTGAGATGTTCAATGCGTACATGGATGAACCGCTAGCCATCCGTAAAGATGTTCTCAACTACGTGAATATGATCATCGGTATAGATGCGGAGAACCTTGGTGCAGACAAGATGTGGAAGTACAAGAATCCGCAGACCCGTGAGTTGCAGGCGATAAAAATTGATGAGCGCTATATCGATTCAGTTGAAGATCGCCTGGGTCTCAAGACGCGGGAACAGAAGGACTCCTTCAGAACCTCAATCCGAAAAGTCTACGGCCAGAAGATTTCCGTGGATCCAACCTATAACTTCATGGATAACCTGGAACTTGTCAAAGCGGTTACCGATGTCCGCCTGAAGTCGGATATTGCCGGAGCAGGCAGTCTGATAGGAGCGTTGGCCAACCGGACCAATGAAGAGAACCAGAAACTGTACGACCGGATGATTGACACCATGCTCAACAAGCTTGGCTATTGTGCCACCTGCGCGCAGAAGACCATTGAGTATTTCTGTACTCAGGTAGATGAAAACTGATACTCGTAATGACCCGAAAAGCACAAAGCCGACTGTAACTGCATCAGTATACTGAAACAGCAGGATGGTTGGCAAAGTGGCCTGATTTCAGGCCAATACACTTGACCTACCGCCGGGTACGGGTGGTTGTGCATTACTGACCTCCAGAGATTATGAAAAAGCTACGCGAACTTTATGCCACATATCAGAAAAAAGGGCTGACTCCGGAGCAGGACAGCATGATGCGTCGGGAGCTGGATCAGGCTGAACAGGTTGGAGATATCACACTTCTGCATGAATTGCAGGATCCGATCCGACCGCTCAGCATGTACGGTTATAACGATATGCAGATGCTGCAGGACAGTTCGCCGCCTCTATCCTCATCGGTGGCATCCGTTCACTCACTTGATTACCTGCTGGAAAAGGATGCTCAGCGCGAAAAGGATGGTTTCCCGAGAAAAATCAGGGTTGGCAAGATGGTCAAGCCAAGTCAGGACGGCGATGATAAAGTTGTGGTTGTGCCGTCTACTGTAGAGGAAAAATTCATTCATGATCGTGTCAACCTCGATGAGGAAGGTGAGGGTGAAGGTGAAGGCGAGGGCATGGGTGAGGGCGGCTCCGGTGAAGGTGAGGAAGGTGAGGTTATCGGCGAGCAGCCGGTACGTCAGGAGCAGGGACAGGGCACCGGTGCCGGACAGGGTGATGCAGGATCGCATGAGATTGAGTCGAACGCGTATGATCTTGGTCGTATTCTGACTGAACAGTTCCAGTTGCCCAACCTGCGGGACAAAGGCAAAAAACGTTCACTGACCAGATACACATACGATTTGACAGACAAGCATCGTGGTTTTGGTCAGGTTCTTGATAAAAAGGCGACTCTCAGACAAATTATTCAGACCAATATCGGTCTTGGGCGTATCCAGCAGAATGCAACTGTTGATACTACCGGATTACTTATGTCTCCTAGAGATCGCGTCTATCGTATTCTTTCAAAAGAGAAAGATTATGAGTCTCAGGCAGTGGTTTTCTTTGTCAGGGATTACTCCGGTTCGATGAGCGGCAAGCCGACTGAACTGGTGGTTAATCAGCATGTTCTGATTTATTCCTGGCTTATTTTTCAATATGAAAAGCAGGTGGAGACACGGTTTATTCTCCATGATACCGAGGCCAAGGAAGTTGAGGATTTTAACACCTATTATAATTCCAAGGTTGCGGGTGGTACGCAGGTTTCAGCCGCCTACAAGCTGGTGAACAGAATTGTCGAAGAAGAGAGTCTGGATAAGGATTACAACATCTATATCTTCCATGGTACCGATGGAGATGACTGGGATACCAGGGGTGATGAGGCAATACCTGAGTTGAGGAAAATGCTCAACTATGCTGCAAGGATAGGTGTGACAATAGCGGAAAACGGATACGGGATTTCAGGAAAGACCGAAGTTGAAACCTATCTCCGTAAATCGGGCCTGCTCGAGGAATGGCGGGCTCATCTTCGCCTGGATGTTCTCAGCAAGGATGCCACGGAAACCAGGTTGATCGACGGCATCAAGAAACTTATCTCTTAACTGCGGGAATGCAGGCTATATGCCTGGATCTGATATGATATGGAACTGATCAGTCAACATGCAAAACGAATCATGGAAGGCTGTAAGGAAAGGGCCAGAGATGCAGGCCTCAGCTTCCAGGATGAAAGTCTTGAATATATCGTAACGAACCGGGATATGCTTGAGCTCGGCCCCAAGAATATGATCCCGACCCTGTATGATTACTGGGTTCAGGATGTTGAAGTGTTAAAAGAACAGGGCCGCTACGAGCTGTATCCTAATAACCCTTATGAGACGGTTATCAATACCAGGCCACCGATCTCATTTTATAACGACAATAATCCCGACTGGCTGAACGTGATGATTTTTTATCATGTCATCGGTCATATCGATTTTTTCCAGAATAACATCTATTTCAGGCATACCTGGGATTATGATTTTGCCAGCAAGGCTATTTCGGATAAGCGGCTTATTGCTATGCTGCGTTCCGAGAAGGGGCGCTGGGTCGATTATGTGATCGAGTTTTCCAGAGCATTGGATAATCTTGTCGGATATTTCGATATGCTCGGAGGCTACAGTCGTGAGGATGTACGGGATCAGACGTTGCTTGATTTCTATTTCGACGTTTTCCTGCAGCGTAATGAGAAGCAGTCTATTGCCGGCTATGTGAAGGAGATTGAGCGGTACAACAAAGCGGTCCGGGAAAATCCGGAGAGTGGCGAGGCGCAGTTTCTTGAAGATGTTAAAAGTCAGTATACAGAACTGGAAAGCCTCTATAAAAAATACAAAAAAAATGAGGGCAGCAGGGCCAAAATGGATATCCTGCAGTTTCTCATAGAGAATTCACCATTTTTGAAAAAAGAGGAAAACCGCTGGATGACTACGGTGATGGAGGTCATACGTGGCACATCACTCTATTTTCAGCCCCAGATTCGTACCAAAGTGTTAAATGAGGGCTGGGCAAGTTACTGGCATGAAGAGCTTTTCTTAAAAGACGATCGCATCAAAGGTCATGAGGTAGAATTTGCAATAATTAACGCAAAGGTAACGTCGATGCCGCGGGTCGGGTTGAACCCCTATGCGCTTGGCATGCGCCTCTTCTATTATCTTGAGGATAAGGCGAATAAGGGCAAGATGAGTCTCGAGTTCAGCCGCCTGTTGGATAGCTATGAACGTAGAAAATATGATGCGGGTAAAATGACCGGTCGTGATTTCATTTTTTACGTTCGTGAAAATTATGCTGATTCGATGTTTGTACATTCCTTTATTGATCAGGATTTCATGGATCAGCATAAACTCTTTGTGGCCGGAAAACGGCTCAACAAAGAGCGGATGACCTGGCAGTATTATGTAAAAAGCCGTAAGGCCGAAGCATACAAGAGTATGGTTGCGGATTCGCTGTACCATCCGCCTTCGGTGACTATACATGTGAATGAGGCTGGTACGTTGATATTGAATCATCGCTTTGAGGGAAAGCCCCTCGTTAATGACTTTATCCACGGTACACTCCTGGGGCTTGAGTTCCTTTGGGGTTCTCCGGCCAGCCTCTACACATCGGAACCTGTACCAGTCAAATCCGAAGAGGCACAGCCGTCAGTTGTCAAGGAAGAGAATCCGCCCCGGAAATATGTCTGGAAACGGTTCAGGTATACAATGAAAGACCGTAAACTCTCCCGTGAGCTGGTAGAGTAGCGATAGAATTTCAGATGAAAATACAGGTGGGTACATGCGCGAATTGACCAAGGCCTTAGACAGTCTGAAAAAGCATCAGGGAAGCTGGGAGCGGAGAGCTGTTATTTCGTTCTCTGACTTTATCCAGGAAGTTATAGAGCAGCCTGAACGGAATATCCGGGATGTGTATCAGGTCTATATTGATATGATCAACACCTTTGTCTGTCAAGGTGAAGATGAACACAGCAGTGACACCGAGTCTATTAATTATCTCGATTATAACTGTAACAGCCTGTTTGTTGAAGGGTCGGACAGGCCTTTCTTTGCTGATCGTCTGTTTGCCAACAGGCTGATGCGGCATGTGGATTCTGTTTCCGTGGGTGCCCAGCAGAATAAGATATTCATTTTTGAGGGACCGCATGGTTCTGGTAAATCGACCTTTTTAAATAATTTGCTGCGCAAATTTGAAGAGTATACAAATACTTCTGCCGGTGCGCGCTATGAGGTTGTGTGGAGGTTAGAGCGGCAAAACCAGGAAGGTGGCGGTCAGTCCCTTTCTGCACTCACTGATAAAATTGCGGCGATTCTTGAAAAAGAAGGCCAAAAAAGTGCGGCGGAAAAGATCAAGGATGCGGCAGTGCCGGGTGAGCCTGTCGCTGATTATTTCGATGTGCCATGCCCCAGCCATGATAATCCTCTGCTTATCATTCCTAAAGACGTGCGGCGGCAGTTTCTTGATGAACTTTTTGAGAATGACGAATTTAAGTGGAAGCTCTTTACTGAAAAGAAATATGAGTGGGTATTCCGGGATGAGCCTTGTACAATCTGTACTTCTATTTATCAGGGATTGCTGAAAAAATATCAGGATCCTGAGCGGATTATGGAGTATGTTTTTGCCAGACCCTATGCTATAAGGCGCCGGCTTGGTGAGGGTATTTCAGTCTTTAATCCCGGTGACCGCCCGCTTCGTCATAATGTTATTCATAATGACGTCATACAGCGCAATCTCAACGCGCTCTTTGCCGGTTCGCAACAGGTGGCCTATCTCTATTCGCGGTACGCCAAGACCAATAACGGTATTTATGGATTGATGGATATCAAGTCCCATAATACCGAGCGGTTGATGGAACTGCATAATATCATCAGTGACGGTGTGCATAAGGTCGAGGATCTTGAAGAGCGTGTCAGTTCACTGTTATTTGCCCTGATGAATCCCGAAGATCGCAGGATTCTCGATGATCTGCAGGCGTTTTCAGACAGGATCGAATATATTAAAATCCCCTACATTCTCGATTTGAAAACAGAAGTTGAGATATACCGGGAGATATTCGGCAAACATATTGACGATAATTTTCTGCCGAGGGTTCTGCACAATTTCGCCAGAGTCATTATTGCCACCCGTCTGCGTACCAAGTCTGAAGCGATGCTTGAGTGGATCGGTGATCCGGATAAGTATGAACTGTTCTGTGACAGACATCTGCAGCTGCTGAAAATGGAAATATTTACCGGCTACGTTCCGAAATGGCTGGAATCTGAGGATGTTGAACGATTTTCAGCAAAACGCAGAAAGAGTATCATTGCAGAATCGGAAAAGGATGGCTGGAAAGGCCTTTCAGGGCGTGATTCTATCAGGATGTTTAATGAGTTTTACACCAGTTTCGCTCGTGAAGATAAACTCATTGATATGTCGATGCTGTGCCGGTTCTTTCGAAAATATTGTAAGGAAGATAAGGAAATTCTGCCAATGGGATTTCTGGATTCGTTGCTCAGAATGTATAATTATGCGGTACTGCAGGAGGTGAAAGAAGCTCTTTACTACTATAACGAAGAGCAGATTTCCCGGGATATCCAGAATTATATGTTTGCTGTCAGTTTTGATACCGGCACGCGGGAAACCTGTACGTTTACTGGTGACATTCTGGAAATCACGGAAGAATTCTTCCGTCGGGTCGAAAGTCGTTTACTGGTGAAGGAAGCTGACACTCTTCTGTTCAGACACAATGTTCAGAAAGTCTACACCACCAGTGCTTTAACTCAGGAAATATTGAGGGATGAGCTGGATATTACAGAGACCTCACTCTTTAGTCATCTGTACGAGCGGTATGTGCATAATCTGAAAGAAAAGGTGTTGGAACCGTTCCTGCAAAATGAAAATTTCCGGATGGCCGTGCGTGATTATGATACTGCCGATTTCAAAACATATGACAGAAAAATCCAGGAAGACATCACCTACATGCTGGAAAACCTTGAACGGAAATACAGGTATTCCCGACAGGGCGCCAAAGAGATCTGTATTTATGTAATAGACAATAATCTGGCGAAGGTTTTTGCCGGCCAGTAAAATCGGACAGATCTTCTGAAAAAGTATGTTTTTAAAACAAAAGCGGCTGATGACAGGCCGCTTTTCCTATTCTTGTGCTCTGCTCATCGCTGCCGTTATATGGTTTGCTACCAGTTCGCCAATACCGGGCAGCAAACCGACACCGTCTGACATAACTTCTACCTGCAGGCCTCTTTTTTTCAGCCGCTGTTTCCATGAATCGGGCTGATCACCGATCATATCCCGGCGAAAGTGCATGCCCGCCACCAGAAAAAACGGAATCATTAAAACCTTTTTGAATCCTGCTGCTGCGATTCTCTCTTCGACATCATTGGTGAGCGGAAAATGCTCAACCACTCCCATAAATACCTGCGAACCGAATCGACGCTGTAGCATGCTCTCAAGTGCCAGATATATTGGCCATACCGCATGCCGGGTGCCGTGGCCGACAATGAGCACGGCTCGGTCAGAACGTTGCTTGATATAGGGTGCCAGTAAATCCATATAGGTTGTGTAATCGGTCGGGGAGTAGAGAATCGGCATGCCAATGAGGCAATCAATTCCCTCAACCTGCCTGACCTCCTGTTGGAGAGCGTGGAATTCATGACCGGGAATGAGGTGAAGTGACTGTACAACGACCTGCCGGTGGCCTGCAGTTGTAAGAGTAGATGCAATATCAGCCGGTTGCTGTAGTGCAGCGCTCTGTTTTTTCTGTAACTCCTGTCGTACCACTCTTGAGCTGTATCCCCAGTAAATTTCATGCCTGGGAAAATGTCGTTTTACTGATGTTTCTATGTGTCTGCAGGTCTTCTCTGCAGCTGCGGATGTACCGGAAGCCGTAAGGATTATAGGGGAATACATGATATAGCACCTGAGTTAATGTTGAAAGGTTGGACTAGTGTATATGCTGTCGGGCTGTATTTCCAGTAAAACATGAATGTATATCGTAGATGATACACTCTTCACGCTGGTTCCTGGACAGGGCTGGATTGACCGAAAATACAATGCATTATTTAAAAAAAACAGCTTCAATAATTTGTTTGGAATGATTGAAAATGATATGCTGTTGACATCTCAAACTTAAAAAGTTATGTAACAATTACGTTAAATAATGATATAATTTAATGGTTAGACTGTCCGGCGCTATTGTTGGGGAACGTATGCGCTGGATAAAGATGAATGGATACTGCGTGTTCAGTCAATCTTTGCTCGATATTGCAGAGAGTCGCAGTAGCGTTTACTTCACAAAGAGGAGGAGAAGAGATGGTAAAAAAGTTTTCTGTATTGGCGCTTGCTGGTTTTTTAACGCTGCCGGTACTGGCAGCAGCGAATGGAGGAACCGGGTCCAATGTTTCTGATCTGGAAAGGAGAATCGAAGAGCTGAGTCAACAGCTCAATGAGCTCAAAGC
Source organism: Desulfopila sp. (assembly GCA_041582995.1). Taxonomy (GTDB): domain Bacteria; phylum Desulfobacterota; class Desulfobulbia; order Desulfobulbales; family Desulfocapsaceae; genus Desulfopila. The sequence goes on from JBFHGS010000073.1 coordinate 11,630, forward strand.
GGCCATGGTCGAGCAGAGTGAAATGAATGAAGAGCAGGATTTTGTTCTGGAAGAGCTTGATGAACGATCAGAAAGTTGGGATTTAGCCTCACGTTTCAATTTCTATGGCGATTTCCGCTCACGCCTTGATTATTACAATGCCGATACGGCCTTGGGCAGGAGCCTCGAAAATGATACTCTCTGGACCAACAGGTTCAGATTGAATATGCGGGTAAAGGCAACCGAAAACATGGAGTTTAAAGGTCGCCTGGCGATGTATAAAACGTGGGGAAACCAGTCGTCTTTTACAGATGAGTCTGGAGCAATGTGGCCGTTATTTGATGGTAATGTTACCAGAACACCTGTTGGCAGCAGTGCCCTGTACGTAGACCGTGCCTTTGTTAACTGGAATAGCATCGCTGGATTGCCGATGTGGTTCTCAATCGGCCGTCGCCCGACGACTGACGGCCCGCCTGCTCAGGTACGCCAGGGTGTAGATGAACGTCTGGCAACACCAATGGCTTTTATGGACTGGCCGTTTGACGGGTTATCAACAGGTTATGCCTGGAACTGGGGTAATGAAATGATGGGCAGCAGCCGAATCCGTTTCTGTTATGGACGTGGATTTGAGGCCGGTTTGTATGATGATGATGACAGCAGTCAGAGCCTCATTCAGATTGATGACATGGACTTTGCGGGTCTGAGTTGGGATATCATGAAGAAGGATGACCGCTTTGCCTATATCCAGTCCTTTATGGCATATAACGTTATAAATTATCCGAACTTCCAGGACCCGATTATCAATCAGGCTTTTGGTGATATGAGTGGTATGGGAGATAGAACCAATCTTGGCAATATCTGGCATACTTCTGCTGTATACCAGAATAAAGTGAGCGATCTGAATTATTTCGTTGCTGCAGGCCATTCGCAGACGCAACCAGATTCCGGTACCAATGGAATGTTTTCTGATTATCTCGCAGGTTCAGCAGGCGCCAACTATGACAACGAAAACGGGTATAGCCTCTACGCCGGTGTACGCTATGACATGGATGATAAAGGATTAAAGGTCGGTGCTGAATTCAATTATGGCTCAGAGTACTGGCTGGCGATGTCTCCGGGTCATGATGAAATTTATCAGTCTAAATTGGCTACACGTGGTCAGGTCTATGAAGTATACGCTATCTATGACTTGCCTACAGGGGAAGCAATTTCCAAGTACGCCAAGACATTTATTCGTATCGGATATCAGCATTATGAATACGACTATTCCGGCTCTGGTGACTGGAACATGAAACCTTATGACTTAAGTAGCGCTGCAGATCTCGCAGCATTAGGCATGTTAGGAATGGACCCTGCTGAGAGTGCTGATCAGATATATCTGACGTTTGAGGCATATTTCTAAAATCATCAGGCTGAAATATCCGGCTTGAAGGGGGAGTGCTCACAGTGAGCACTCCCCCTTTTTTGTTGCTCTGTATACGGCTATGTTATATTTTTTCCGGAGAGTTAAAGAGGATATTGATTGTAATTATATCCATAAGGATGAAAACGAAAATAATGGTGGTAAAATTGTCTGAGACCATTTCTCCTGTACGCATACTTTCTGGTCATAATGGTGAAATATGTCGTTATGGCTTGTTTGACAGGCATCATGGCGTGAGTGAGAAGCAGTATGCATCGTTGAATGTCGGGTTAGCGGTTGGTGACCTTGCAGACTCTGTAAAGACGAACAGAAAGCTGATAAAAGGAAGGTTAGGAGCATCCTGTCTTCTTTCTGCGCGACAGGTCCATGGGTCTGGTATTTACGCACTTGAAAAGGAACTGACTGCCGACCTTGAAGTTGACGGTTTCGATGCCCTTATAACACGGCAGCGTGGGGTGGGACTGGTTATTCAGCATGCAGATTGTCAGGCGATTTTGCTATATGATCCTGAGCACCAGACCATTGCTGCAGTTCATAGCGGCTGGCGCGGAAGCGTGATCAATCTCCTCGGGCAAACCATAACAGTCATGTCACAAAAATTCGGTACGGACCCGCGAAATATTCAGGCGGTTATAAGCCCATCACTCGGAGTCTGTTGCGCTGAATTTATTCATTATGAGCGGGAACTGCCTGTGGCGTTCCAGAAGTTTATGACTCATGACTCCCATTTCGATTTCTGGCAGATTTCAAAACAGCAGCTGCTTTCTGCAGGTTTGCAGGAAGCTTCAATTACTCTGCCGACAATCTGTACCAGTTGCTCAAACGATTATTTTTCATACCGGCGTGCTTGTCGAACCGGCAACGGTGTGACGGGTAGAAATTGCTCGGCAATTGTTCTGCCCGAAGAATAGATTATTACCAGGAAAAACTCCAATGCGTATTCTGCTGATCGAAGATGATAAAAAAATTGCGGGTTTTATAGAGAAAGGACTGCGAGAAGCCGGTTTCGTAACAGACACCCGTCATGATGGTGGAGAAGGGCTCGAACTTGGTCTGGAGGGATTATATGATGCTGCGGTGGTGGATATAATGCTGCCGGGAATGGATGGTCTGCAGGTCATTGAAAAGATGCGTAGTGCCGGTATTGAGACCCCTGTCCTGATTCTCAGTGCAAAGCAGTCGGTAGATGACCGTATTCTCGGATTGCAGCGCGGCGGTGATGATTATATGATCAAACCGTTTTCGTTCAGTGAACTGCTGGCCCGAATTCAGGCGCTTATCCGGCGGGATAAAAAAAGTACGCAACCGACCACGCTGCAGGCGGGTGATCTCGAGATGGATCTCTTACGCCATGAAGTTACGCGGAGCGGTAAAAAGATCGAATTGCCTGCAAAAGAGTATGCCCTGTTGGAACTGATGCTCCGCAATGCTGGTGTCGTACTTTCGAAGACAACCATTCTTGAACGGGTTTATGAATATAATTTTGACCCGCAGACCAATGTGGTTGATGTTTTGGTCTGTCGTCTCCGTAACAAAGTGGATAAGGATTATGAGGCGAAGATGATTCAGACCGTACGGGGGATTGGCTATGTTCTGCGGGTGCACTGAGAAAGACTTTGCCCCTGCGCGCTGGAGAGCAGCATTACCATTCTTTCTGTTGATTTTCCTCTCTTTTGTGGTTCTTGTCTCTTTGCTCATGTTTGGCTTCCGTCACGAGCTGGCGGGAGCTGAATTACGTGCAACACATCATCTTCTTTCACTATATCTCAATGAAAACAGTTCGGCACGTCTGCAAGTCGGGCCGGTATTGTCTGGTGACCGGAGCAGGTTGAGCGGACTTGGTTTTGTCAGGATAACCCGTGGCCATGACAGGTTGATTCTGGCCGGAGATGATACGCCATCTGCATTGTTGCAGCAATTACTGCATCTGGAGCAACCGTTGAATGAGCCCTGGCTACTGCTCCCGCATCAGAAGGATGATATGGTCTGGACTATAGTCACCAGGACTCTCGATGGAGGTGTAACGATTCTGGCCGGCAGGCAAAGTGAGGAATCGTATCATCGGTATACGGAACTTTTGAAAGTTGCTGGAGGGACCCTGATCCTGGCCTTTGCTCTAGCATGGATAACCGGCCTTGCCTGTGCACATCGCATGGTAAGGCCGCTTACCAGAATGAAGGCTGAGCTTGCCGGTCTGGTCGGCAATGATCACGAAGGACTTTTACCAGAAGGAGAAAATGACAGCGAACAGGATGGGCTGTATCAGCAGGTAAACCAGCTTATTGTCAGAAACAGAAAATTGGTTGAGGAGATGCAGGGGTCGCTCGATAATGTTGCCCATGATCTGCGTACACCCATGACCCGGCTGCGATCTGTCGCCGAATTTGGTCTGCAGGAAGAGAGCGACACCGAAAAACTCCGTGATTCGCTGGCGAATTGCCTTGAGGAGTCTGAGCGTGTGTTGGCCATGCTGAGAATTATGATGAGTGTGGCCGAAGCTGAATCAGGGACAATGCGGCTGGAATATCAGCCGATTGAGGTGCAGACAAGTATAGAAGAAATGGTTTCACTCTATGATTATGTAGCAGAGGAGCGACGGATTACAGTTACGACAGACCTGGCGGCTGGCCTTGCTCTTGAAGGAGATAAGACCAGAATTGCTCAGGTTTGGGCTAATCTCCTCGATAATGGTATAAAGTATGGCAGAGAAGGCGGCTGGATTGCAATAGAATCGGTAGCGGCTGGAAGTAACATCCGTGTAATTTTTCGTGATAACGGCATAGGGATATCTGAATCGGAACAGAAACGCATCTGGGAAAGACTCTATCGTGGAGACCGGAGCCGGTCACAACAGGGACTGGGCCTGGGGCTTAATTTTGTGAAAGCGGTCGTCGAGGCGCATGGTGGCAGTGTCTCCGTTGAAAGTGTTCTGCACCAGGGCAGTTGTTTCACTGTAACATTGCCTCGCATTCAGGATGTTGGTTCCGGAGTGGTGAAGGAAAAATCGCAGACCAAAGGGGAGTGATCGGAGAGACGAACATCAGGGATATAAAAATTGTTAATGCTGATTCCGGGGCTGTGCAGGATAAAATCTATCTCACGTTGAGGTGAATGGCTTGGATGTGAAGGCAGATTCTGGAGATTGGCATTTTTGAGGTTGGAGGCGGCAAGAAAAAGTTTCAACTCACGCTTGCCGAAAAACGTATTGAAATCGCCAGCCACAATAACTTCCTTTGAGGTACGTTTGACCAGGCTGTGCAGGTATTCCAGCTGATGCTGACGATGCCGGTACTTGAGCGAGAGATGTACCAGGAAGATTACAGCCTCTTCTATCTCTGTCTTTATAATGAGTCGCTTTACGCCTTCCTTAAAATAATGAAAATTATACCCATGTATTCTCTGTCTGGTCAGCAAGGCGTTTGACTGGCGGTTGAGGATCGGTACTTTCTGGGCAAGGGATCGTTCGCTGTATTTGGTTTCAGCTACATAATTGTATCCAAGGATTCTTGCGATAACTTCGGCCTGGCAGGTGTTGTCGGAGCGATAGGAACCTGAATCCACCTCGACCAGACCGACAATATCAGGGTCTACTGACCTGATAAAATTGATAATCCGCTGCAGGTTGACGTCGGTTTTCTTAAAAAAGCCGATAAACGGAATGGGCAGATGGTAGCCATTGAGGTGACCGGTGCCGTAGCGTATGTTATAGAGAAGTATTCGCATAGATATGAGACGTAAATTCAGCACCAAAGTTGGGATTTCATAACCACAGTGTATATGGTAGGTTCAGGACCAGTCCAGATAAAACCACATCTGATAACATAAACATTATTTTGCATGAAGTAAGGAAATACAGATGACCGTTATTGCTATAGGAACACGAAAAAGTAAACTGGCCATGTGGCAGACTGAAACAGTTGCAGAGGCGCTTCAAGCTGCAGGTATGCAGACCAGTATCAGTAGCACGGAGACCATCGGTGACAAAGTTCTTAATACTTCTATTGCTAAAATAGGCAGCAAAGGAGTGTTTACTGAGGAACTTGAAGAGCAGCTTGCCAGTGGAGTGACAGATATTGCTGTTCATAGTGCCAAGGATATGCAGTCAAGTCTGCCTGAAGGTTTTGAACTGATCGCGTTTACCGCGCGTGAAAAAGTGAATGACGTGCTTGTAAGCGAGGATAAAACACTGGACCTGGCTGACACTTCAAGAACAATTCGCATCGGTACCTCATCTGTGCGCAGGGTTGCTCTCATGCGTCATTTTTACCCTCATATCGAGACTGTTGAAATGCGCGGCAACCTGCAGACCAGAATTCAAAAGATGAAAGATGGTGCCTGTGATGCGCTGATGCTGGCCTATGCCGGAGTCAAGCGGATGGAATATGATGACATGATCGTAAAGATCTTTTCAGAGCACGAATTTGTGCCACCTGTCGGACAGGGGTGTATTGCTATCGAAGCTGCCACCAGTCTGAGCGCTGAAAAACGCGACAAGGTTCGGGAATGTCTGAATAACAGTGAAAGTGAAGCGTGCCTTACGGCTGAGCGTGCCTATCTCAAGAAGCTTGAAGGTGGCTGTTCTATCCCGGCTTTCGGTCTTGCGATCCGTGACGGTGAAACACTGACGCTGACAGTCGGGTTGGCAAGTCTTGACGGCCAGAAAATCCTGCGCAGAGAGATTCAGGGACCGGTTGCTGATGCTGAGAAAATGGGTAGGGAAGCGGGTGAATACATTTTGAATAATGGCGGCCGTGAGATGCTTGCTGAAATTCGTCGTCAACAGGCGTGCTGATCCGGTTTCTGTCGCACGAGTAGCTTTTGCTGCTCATTCAATGCAAAAAGCCGCGGTACGAATCTTCTTCGTGCTGCGGCTTTGTTGTAGTAGTGAATACGTTGTTGAGACTCAGAGCAGTTATGCTTTTTTAGCCTTCATCTCACGTACCATTCCTCTCAGATAATCAAGCCATGCTTCAAAACCGTCGCCGGTGGTGGCGGAGAGCTCCATCACCTTGAGTTTCGGATTTGATTTCAGTGCTTCATTTCTCGCCTCTTCAACCGGAAAGTCAAAATAGGGAAGAAGATCTGTCTTGGTGATAAGGAAGGTGTGCGCTGTACTGAACGTTCTCGGATATTTTGCCGGCTTATCGGGGCCTTCCGGTACAGATACCAGTACAACCCGCTCGTGTTCGCCAAGGTTAAAGCTGGCAGGGCAGACAAGGTTGCCGACATTTTCGATAAAGAGCAGATCTACAGACTCATATCCCGGCTCTTTTTCAAGCAGGTGAAAACCTTTATGGGTCATGGCCGCGTCGAGATGGCAGGCACCGCCAGTGGTGAGCTGTACAACAGGAACACCTTTTGCTCTGATACGCTCTGCATCCCGGTCAGTTTCAGGATCTCCTTCGATAACACCGATCTTCATCTCGCCTTTCAGCGCTTCAATGGTATGTTCGAGCAGGGTGGTTTTTCCTGAACCCGGGCTGCTGATAAGGTTCAGCGCTACGGCTCCGATCTGGTCAAAATGGTCTCTGTTGGCATTGGCCATTGCATCGTTTGCCGCAAAGAGGCTGGCATGTACATCAACCTTTTTGGCCTGATGTTCGTGGCTGTGTGAATGGCCATGGTCGTGGTCGTGATCATGACTGTGATCGTGAGTGTGTGACGGGCTCGGGCAACCGCAGGTATCGCACATAGTCGTTCCCTCGTATATATAAAGAGTGAGTAATGTAGGTTATTCCATCTCAATTTGTTTGAGTATCAGATCGTCACCACCAGTTGCGGTGAGAAAGAACTCTTCGCATTTTGCGCAATGGTCAGGTCGTGGGCCGGCAATGACTTGCTGATGTCCGCAGGAGGTGCAGGTATAGCTGACCTCGGGAATCTCAATAATCAGCTTGGCGTCTTTTAGCAGTGGCTCCTGGCTTGAAAGGATCTCAAAGCCAAACTCGAACGAATCGACTACCACACCGCATAACGGACCGATTTCCATAGTAACTTTTGTTACTTTAGTCGAATTGTTGTCAGCAGCGAGGCTTTTGATCTGCTCGAACAGCCCTTGTACCAGTGACATCTCATGCATGATTTAGACCTCAATCGTCTTTTTGCTGATAACGTTCACACCGAGTTCTGAAAGGCGCTTGATGATCATCTCGGCGACCTCGACAACTCTGACCGTAACGACATCTGAGAGTTCGATGCTCATCTCCTCGGCCGAGGTATTGTCTGAAAACTCGACGGTTTCTGTGAGTTCTTTAGGGATGACTGTGTAGAATTCAATCTCTTCCGGTGCTTCGCCACGCAGTTTGCATACTTCGACGATTTCAAGGAGGCCCAGCTGGTGCGGAGACATCCTGGTCTGGAAGGTTCCGGCTCGCACGTCATCGAGTGTAAAGAAATGAAAGGAGCCCGGTTCGCCTTCGATATCGACAACATCAATGACCAGTATCGGGTCACAACTCTCCAGAAAGGGAGCCATGTATATGCCGGCGGTACCCACATCCTGAATATCGACATTTTCCGGGAACTCATAGTTGTTCTGAAGATAGTGCACCACGTGCACACCAAAACCTTCATCTCGTAACAGCAGGTTGCCGATACCAGCGATTCCTATATTTTTTTTGTCAGTCATATTTTTTCCTGGCTGTGCTGATTTCAGCAGATTCGCGGCAGAGGTTCGCCATGGAGCGGTGTCACGACGCGGGAGCCGCCCACAGGGGTATTTATAACAACCCGTCCAGCCTTACCGTCGGTCATTCTGCCGATAATTACGGCTTCGGCACCTTCAGTGGTGGAGCGCATGATTTCAAGGGCTTGCTCAGCTTTGTCAGCTTTGACCACCACCAGACACTTTCCTTCATTGGCAAGGTACAACGGTTCAAGACCGAGCATCTCACAGGCGGCACGGACAGTCGGCCGGACCGGGAGATCTTCGTCTTTCAGTTCAACAGAGAGACCGCTGGCCCCGGCAATTTCATTGAGGGAAGTGGCTACACCGCCCCGTGTTGGATCGCGCAGGGTGTGCACCGCGCCCGGCAGTTCGGTAAGCAGTTTGTCGACCAGTTTATGCAGGGCCATAGTGTCGCTTTTAAGATCACCTTCCATGCTGATGCCGGCACGTCTGGTCATGATGGTTATACCATGATCACCCAGGGTGCCAGAGAGGATGATTGCATCTCCGGCGCTGGCGTTCTTTGATGAGATGTCGATGCCGTCAGCAACAATCCCGATACCTGAGGTATTGATGAAGATCTTGTCTCCCTTGCCTCTGGGGACAACCTTGGTGTCTCCGGTGACAACGGGAACACCAGCTTCCTTGCAGGCTTCGCTTATGGATATGATGATACGCTCAAGATCGTCAAGCGGAAGACCCTCTTCCAGAATCAGTGCCAGGCTGAGGCAGAGGGGTTTGGCCCCGCGCATGGCGAGATCATTAATGGTACCGTGGACCGCAAGCTTGCCGATATCACCACCCGGAAAAAAGATCGGGTCGACGACGTAAGAGTCGGTGGTAAAAGCCAGTTTGCCCGGCTGGTTCTCCAGTATCGCGCTGTCTTCGAGGCTGTGCAGGGTCGGATTATCC